>JBILUF010000284.1:0-3982 GCA_044371155.1 Bdellovibrionota bacterium | reverse complement strand
TGCTGGCTGCGCTGTTATCATAAGCCATGATCGATGGTTCCTAGACCGCATAGCAACGCACATCCTAGCCTTTGAAGGGGATAGTCATGTGGAGTGGTTTGAGGGGAACTTTGCCGAGTACGAGGCCGATAAAAAGCGCCGGCTCGGGGCCGATTCGCTGATCCCGAAACGGATTCGGTATAAGAAGCTAACGCACTGACATTCGCGCACGCGTACTACTACGGAGCTTATTTATGAGCGGAGCACTGTTTGATCTACGTCAGGAGCTCTGGCGGGCGGAGTTTGCAAAGGGGCTTCCGTACGAGGAGTTCCTCGCAGCATCCCCAGCTGCTCATCGCCAGCGCTGGCAAAGTTTTGCTGAGCTCATCGAGATTCCAGCTCAGGTGCGCGCAACAGTGCAAGGCTTTACCCGCCGGATGCATCTGTTTTTGCTGGCGGGGTCATGGTGCGGCGACTGTGCGCGGCAGTGTCCGATGGTGGGAGCGCTTGCAGCATTAAATCCGCTGATTGAGCTTAGAATCTTTGATCCAGCACGTCATAGTGCACTTGCCGATGAGCTACGGATCCACGGGGCCTCGCGGGTGCCTGTCATGCTTATTGCTTCAGAGGATTTCTTTGAGGTTTCCCGGTTTGGCGATCGCACCCTCAGTGCCTACCGCGAGAAGGCTGCGCGGGAAGTGGGTGCCACATGCGATGCAGGGCTTGCTCCAAGCCGCGGTGCAGAGCTTGCTTATGAGCTCACTGAATGGTTTGAAGTACTGGAACGGGCGCAGCTTTTGCTTCGCACCTCAGGGCTCCTTCGTTCGCGGTACAGTGATTAGGTCAGGAACTAGACTACCACGGAATACCGGTGCCCAAAAAAGTTGTCCTTATCCCCATCTACAACGAAGAGTCCTACATCAGCGAGGTGATTAAAGAGCTTCGCGTGTGGCATGGTTGCGATATCCTAATCATTAACGATGGCTCCACCGACGGCTCAGCGGCAGTGCTCCGCAGCCTGCCAGTGGAGCGGCTAACCGTAGTCACCCATCCTAGCAACCAAGGGTATGGAGCGAGTCTCATTCACGGATTTAAACTCGCAGTCGACGGTGGCTATGACCAGCTTGTGACCATGGATTCCGACTGGCAGCATGAGCCGCACTATGTGCCAGCATTTTTTGAAGCACTAAACGATACCGATATAGTTTCTGGTAGTCGTTACCTAAGAGAGCATTCTAGTGACTCCTCGGCCCCCACTGACCGTAAGGCGATAAACTCGGTTATCACAGGCGAGATAAACTCCCTCACTGGATTTAAAATCACCGATGCGTTCTGTGGATTTAAGGGGTACCGGGTCTCGGCACTTACCCGCCTGATGCTTGATGAGCCAGGGTATGCGTTTCCGCTGCAGTTTTGGATTCAGGCCTGGCATTTTGGCCTCACGGTAAAAGAACTCGCCATCCCAAGGATCTACACCGATGCAGCGCGCACTTTTGGGGGTAAACTCGATGACCCAGCGGTGCGGCTAGCGTACTATCGAACGGTAATCCAAAAGGAGTTAGCTCGATGGCCAAAACAGTGATGGTGCTAGCCTCGCACCCCGATGACGCTGAACTTGGAATGGGCGGCACGATAGCCGCACTGAGTGCAGACGGGCATAAGGTAATAGTTGTGGATCTAACTGACGGCGAGCCCACCCCGCATGGGTCCAAAGAGGTCCGCTCAAGTGAAGCGCAGGCTGCTGGGAGCATTTTAAAGCTTACTGAGCGCATCACCCTTGATATCAAGAATCGAGAGATCACTGACTCGGCTGAAAATCGCACAAAAGTCGCCTCACTTATTCGGCTGCACAAGCCTGAGCTTTTATTCACTCACTATTGGGAAGACTCTCATCCCGATCACGTGCAGGCGACCATGCTCTCGGATGCGGCGCGCTTTTACGCCAAATTTGTGAAGACAGAGATGCCTCATGCGCCGCATTTTCCGCGCAAAGTGCTCTATTATTTCGGCATCCACCTCCATCCCAAAGTCCTTCCATCCTTTGTATTTGATATCTCCCCTCACCTTGACACCAAACTTGCCGCCGTCAGTGCGTACCACTCCCAGTTTGGTGCACACACCACAAACCACGCAGTGCTTGAGCGGCTTCGGCTTGAGGCATCTTATTGGGGCTCTCAGATCGGGGTGCAATACGGTGAGCCATTCGTAACACGGGAGCATCTTGGAATACGCGCCTCACAGGGTTTATTCGATGTATAAACGAGGGCCCAAGACGGTCTGCACTCCGCCTGTTTCGGAGTGGGGAGATCTTATTGCGGGGAATCAAAAGGCCCTGGCAAAGTCACTTCATCCGCTTTCTACTTTGCGCTCTCGATTTAGAGCCGAACTCCATGAGGCAGCAGTAACCTTCGAGGCGGAGCTATCTGCTGTAGCCAAGTCAGTTGGCATCCCCTGGCAGACACCAAAGTTAAATGATCGGCCCTCAGGTGTTGTGATGGCAGGGCATCAGCCCGTTATCTATCACTGCGGCCTTGCAGAGAAGACCAAGCTCCTGGCTGCTGCCGTGAGCGGCACTAATCTTAGAGGCTACAATATCATAATTGATACCGATGCTGGGGACGCTGGCGAGATGGTTTTCCCAACTCAGGCGGGTATCCTCCAAAAGCTGTCTATTAGCAGAGGTGGCGAGCTGTTTCGGGATCAATCATTCATCGGAAGCTCTGAGATCACTGCTGCCTTTGAGCGCATTAGTGCTGAATTATCAGCACAGGCCCAACCTGCTGCAGCCAAGCAAGCGCAAGAGACTGGTGCATTCTATGCCCGCCTTGCGGGCACCAAAGCGCTCGTAGGGAATTCCCTGCTGCGGCGACTATGGGAAGGGTCGCAAGGGTACCTAGAGGTGCCGCTTTCAACCATATCCGCTCTGCCAGCGGCCAGGGAGTTTATCGCGGCTATCATTAGTGATGGTGCAGAGTTTCACCGCACGTATAATCTGGCTCTCGACACCCACCGAGCTGAGCACCGGATCAAAAATGCTGCCAATCCATTTCCCAATTTAAGAGCGGATGGCCAACGGCAGGAGCTGCCACTATGGCAGTTACAGACCCACCAAGCGGGAAGGATTCCATACTTTTTGTCATCTGACTCGAGCGAAAGTTCAGCGCAGGAATCACTACTACCTCGCGGAGCACTCATTACAACGATGCTTCGTTTCCTGGGTGCCGATCTTTTTATTCATGGGCTAGGCGGGGCAACCTATGAGCCGGTGACTGATCGTCTCTTAGCGGAGTATTTTGCACTACCGGACACAGTGTTTGTAACCGTCAGCGCTAATCGGTATCTTTTTACCCAAGAGATTACAGCATACGAGGAGGCTCTAGCCTGTGCTGAGACATTAAAGAACATTCCCACCCGCATTCCGCTGTTTTTAAATCAAGGGTTGTTTACAGCCTCAGAAGAGGATGCGCTCACTAACTTCCACGCGCGTCGAGAGACGCTCGTGGTGGCATTAAAGGCGGGGAAGGATAGTCACTCCGATGTACGTCAGATTGGGGCGGAGCTTAAAGCGCTCGATACAGAGATAAAGAGTATGCTTGCTGTTAGTTCGCTGGGGAGAAGGGCCATCGGAGCCACCCTCTCGCCTTCTCAACTTTCACAGTGGTACTGTCGTTCTTTTCCATATTTTTTCTTCGCCCCAGAGAGTCCGTGAAATAAAAGGTACTGCTGCATCTGAATAAGAAGCACTCGCTACCCGCATCGATTGACTGCCCTAGAGCCCTAGGATCTCACGAGTATCCGCTCAGCATCGATTTCAATTTCGCCAGTTTTCTCTAGAAGCTTCATGGCACGAGTTACTACCTCGCGAGACGAGCCTACCATCTGAGCTAATTCCTCATGGGTGGGCCGCGGATGCACAACCAAAACTTTTCCGGTCGTCATATACCGTGCAACACTGAGTGATTGAAGCGCTTTTAAGACTAACGTGGGGATATCACAGGTAGCA
>JBILUF010000036.1:0-11097 GCA_044371155.1 Bdellovibrionota bacterium | reverse complement strand
CCGTTCGTTGGCCTGTTGCGCCTGGGCCTCATCACCGCTTGCCAGCAGGATTGCAAACCCGAGACTACCAGCGAAGCCTGCCAAAAGACCCCGACCAGAGCCAAAATCAGGCTCCTCTGTTCCCAGCATAAACCCCACCTGGGCTTGATTGAGCGCCTCATCAAGTATGGGCCTCCAGTAACGGTCGAGCGGACGAGAGGCGAGCTTGCGACACAAGGCATGCATCACGCTCACTGCGGCGATTACATCGGGCTTTAGCACTCGCAGCGCTGCAGCGACATCGCTTACCCGCGCAGCACCACCGAGGAGTGGATCGCTAGCGGCGGCAAACAATAGCCTGCGCATACCGAACACAAGCCCCTGCGGTATCGGCCGAATCTGCCCAGAGGTGCCAAATACAAAATTGGAGATACGCCAGATAAACCATGGCACTGGACGAAACTCCTCAACTATCTGTCGGGCGCGCTGCCAGGTCGCTGCCTGGCCAAGGGAACCGTTGGCGCCGGCTAATCCGGCCAGCGCGTGCTCAGTCTCTTCTAGAGTCTTTTGAATGACATCATGGAACTGAGTCGCCTCCGCCGCTGCCTGGCCGGGAGCCTCAAGACTAGCTGATATCATTCGAGAATCGTTGGCCATGCGTATCAGCTATGATTTGATCTAACGATCAATGTCAGATCAACTCAAACTCTTCGTAAGTCTTCCAGTTTTATGCCTTCTTGCTTGTTCGGCTGCTTCGTGACCACCGCTAAACGGTCCTGGACTGTCTCGCCTCCCGCCTTAAATGGCCCACCCGCTGCGATAGTCGTACCTCTATTCATCAAGAGTGGTATCGGCTGCCCTAGAGGTTCTTTATAGGTAAATTAACGAAGTTTCTGAGAAATTGTGTCTGCCGGCCTCTCCTGGAGAAAGAAAGAAGCGTCTAAATTCAACTAGTTGCATCAAATAAGAGAGGGACGCACTCTGAGCCGACTAACTAGCTGACTTTATTGCTTGTTTGAGTCCTAAATCTGCAGTACAACCACAGTGCGAGTAGTTTTAAGCGCATAAGCTCCTGAAGTAACTATGTTTTGGGGCGGTGGTTTAGGGGAGTCGTCTCGGAACGGTAACGATCTTGGAACTATTAAAGGTGGGAAGATAAATAGGTATGGGTAATAACAAATACTGCCTCACAAAAGCTGACCTTGCAGATGCGATTTACGCAGCTCTGCCGGTTGATAAGCAGAAAGCCGCCCAAATCGTCGAGGACTACATCGAGATCATTAAGGAATCCCTCGAGAAAGAGAACAAAGTGATGCTGTCTGGCTTTGGCTCCTATGAGGTCAAGTACAAGCCCGCCCGCCGCGGTCGCAACCCACAAACGGGCGACTCGATCACATTGCGGGAGCGTAAAGTGGTGAAATTTAAGCCAAGTCAGCTCCTGCGCAAGGCCATCAATGGTCAGCTTGATGAAAACGAGACCATGACCGAGGAAGAGGAGATGGCCGACTAGGACGGCTTCTTTCTCCCCGCTTTCTTCTCGCTAAATCCTTTGCTTGCGCTAGTTCCCCTCTATTCTACGGGCTACTGCATATAGCTGGCGGAGATAGCTACACAATTCGTTTCTGGAGCGGACAGGTTCTAGGCTAGTTAGAGTGCGCGGTAACCGCTTGTTGCTAGCACCAAAGCACGGCGCCACCTGCCAATTGGCTGGTACGCCAGCGCAGCTTTGCGTTCTTGATTCTCTCAGCGAGCTACCCGGCGGGTTACCCGGCAGAGTGGGACTCTTCTTCTTCAGGCTTAAAGAGAAGCGGCGGATTCCTGAGCTGCAGTCCGGCCTGCTTTAGCCGTAGCCAGATATCACGCGCGATCTCTTTATTCTCGTTGTCGAGCAGGGCGTAGATATTGGGGAGATTTAGCACATGATGTACGGCTGAGACCGCAAAAATCGAGGCAGCGGTCTGCTCGGCCATCTTATCACGAATAGAAAGGAGGAAGCTTTTGAGCTCTTCCTTGCTGGTGATTGAACCCACAGCCCCTTCCGTAGATGAGCTCTTAGTGGGTTTCTTGGTGGTCTCTTTTTTTGCCTTGGTTGTCATTGTAAAACTCCTCTTCCTAATAGGATGAACCTTTCTTCAAATCCGTTCCACCCTAGACTAGTTAAA
Source organism: Bdellovibrionota bacterium (assembly GCA_044371155.1). Taxonomy (GTDB): domain Bacteria; phylum Bdellovibrionota_C; class UBA2361; order UBA2361; family UBA2361; genus CAZTER01. Next base: position 8,956 of record JBILUF010000036.1, on the reverse strand, counting down.
AGATGAAAAGGTTTCAATCGCCTCTTAAACGGTCCCTTTAACGGTCAAGCGGTATTATCTCTATAGCCTGGCTATACCGTAGCGGATCGTCGTTAGGGTCTAAAAGCACCGGAGAGCTCACCACCACCCCGCGGGCCTCAAGCCTTCTGGGCTCCAAGCCCGCATTTACGAGCTGGTTAACGAGTGCTTTTGATCTGCGCTGGGCCAGATCAAGGGCGAAAGCTGACTGCGGATCGGTTGATTTCACATAGGATGCCACCGCCAGCCGTGACCACGTAAGCCGCTCCTTGTTCATTTTGGCTAACTCATTAACGAGATATCGACCAGCCGGCCGCACAGAGGCGGTGTCTGATTTAAAGAAGAGATCGGCTGGAAAAATATCCCTGGTGGGATGCAGCTCCACTCGCCGCGCATAGTGATCGGCCAGGATCTCTTGTGCCACCGATACCGCACGCTCGCGTTGCGTTGCATCAGCCAACTCAAACATCTCATCTTCGATCTGATCCTGTGTTGCTCCCTGCACCGCCCCTACTGCTGCGCCAAATCCAGCTCCAACTGCAGCACCAGGACCGGTGACCCCGCCAAGCTGAAATCCGGTGATGGCACCAGTGCCAGCACCCATTGCTGCCCCGCTGAACATTCCACCAAACTGCTTATCAGGCCCAGGCGCAGGACGGGTACAGCCGGTCAGGGCAAGGAGCGAGATCGCTAGTCCCATCCGCACAAGATTGCTCCACAATGCTACGTCAGCATCGCCTGTAGAAAGTGTGGCCGCCGCAGCCTGCGAAAGCCCAGACCGCGGGGGTCGTTTCATGCCGTTTGCCATACTGTCCCCATATGAAACACCCCTGATACTCTCAGCCATTCCTAGAGCAGACGTTCTCGGAACTCTCGCCGCAGCAGCCGGGCCCCTGATAGGGCTGAGGCTGGGTCCGCAAGCATCTTCTCTACTGAACTATAAGCGGTTTCATCCCCTACAACAATCACAACAAGTTTTGAGATATCCCAGCGTCGTTTGGCAACCCCTTGAATATCTTTAGGCTCCAGGGCGCGGATCTTTCCGAGATATGTTTCGTCATAGTCACTGGGATATCCAAGCAGCTCCTGGCTCGCGCGACGCACTATCGCCTTGTCTGGGGTTTCAAACCGAAAGATAAATGAGTTTGCTACCGCCCGTTGCATCTCCGAGAGCTCCTCTGCGCTGACCGGCTCGCTCTGCAGCCGCTTGAGCTCCTGTAGCGAGTGGTCTATCGCCTCCCCAGCACTTGGGCCCTTGGTTTGAAAGGCGATAAAGTTCCTACCCTTCACTGGGCCTGGCGAAATGCCCCCGCCGATGCTGTAGGCTAGCCCTAGCTCTGCGCGCACCTTTTTTACCAACCGTGAGCTAAAGAGCCCCGAGCCAAAGATCTGATTGAAGCCGTCGATGGCGGGATAGTCTGGGGTCAAACGAGGCACCCCTTGCTGCCCAATGTAGACAGAAGCTTGGGTGGTTGGTTGTGATACGAAATACACTCCAGGCACGGGGGTAAAATCCACCGGTGGTAGAGGCCCAATCTGGTTTCCGCGCGCAGTCCAACCGCCCAGATATCGCGCCACTAACTGCTCGACCTGCGCCCGAGAGACCGCACCAGTAATGGCAAGTATCGCGCCGTCGGGCCGGATAAATCGCTGATGCAGAGCTCGCAGCATCGGCACCGAGATCGCTTGCACATCGGCCGACACCGACACCTTCCCGTATGAGGAGGTGCCGAATAACAGCTGAGCAAAGGAGATCCCGGCGATATTCCATGGATCATCTGGTCGCCGTCTGATGGCCTCCAAGGATTGAGAGCGCCAAAGCTCTACCCGACTCTCCTCAAAGCGAGGCCTTAGCAACACATCAGCAGCGATCCCAAAGACCGCCTCAAAATCTGGAGCGAGCGCACCGAAAGAAACGGTTCCAAACTCCCCTCCCATCGAGGAAGAGACTGATGCGCTGAGCTTTTCAAGTGCCTCATCAAGCGCATCCGCAGAGCGAGCCCCTGCTCCACCTTGCCGCATCAGGTCGCCAAGCGCTGCCGCGGCGCCGATCGGCTCGGCAGGCTCCCATAGCGATCCAGCGCGGATATAGAGGCTGCCCGACACCAGCGGCAACTCATTATCTTGCGAGAGTAGTACTGTGAGGCCGTTGGGCAAGGTCCAGCGCTCTGGAGCTGATGGGCGAAAGGTCGCCACTCGGCGATCATCTAAACTTCTGCCCGTTGAGTGAGTAAGAGTACAGCCCGCCATCCCTAGTGAGCTCACCACGAGCAAGGCCGCAAAGAGCAAGAAAAAGCCTCGTTTCATACCATTTCCTTCTTAGTTTGTGCGGTGCAAATCATAACTTGGGGTGCGCTGCACTCCGTTTAGCAGGCGCGCTCTCGAGCGCACCAACTGTACGACTTTGGTTCTGGAGGTAGGTGTTGGCTACTCGCTGCACATCAGCCACTGATACCTGCGTTATCTGATCAAACCAGTCGAGCACCGCTTGCCAACTGCCATTCACCAGCGCAGTTGAGGCAAGATCAATTGCCAAGGAGGTGCTGGACTTCATCTTGGCAAGAAACGCCGTCTGCATAGCGCGTTTTGCAATCGCCAGCTGCTCTTCACTCGGCCCCCGAGCGCGAAAATCAGCCACGACAGTATCGAATGCGCTCAGCAGCTCCTGGTTAGTGTGAGGGGCGCGTGGAGTTAATCCAAACAGCAAGAGATTAGGATAGGCCATGCCAGGAGCCTCGAAAACATCAACTCCGGCAGCGATGCGGGATTTTTTCACAAGCTCGGTATAGAGCGGGGAGATAGTGCTTCCAGCCACAATTTCAGCCAATACCGATAGCGGCGCATCGTCTGGGTGCGGATAGATCGGCTTATGATACGCCACCATCATCATTGGGGAGGCGGGAAAGCTGATTGAGAACCGGCGCTCTTTTGTTTGTGGCGGCTCCACTGCGGTAGGGCGTGGAGGCGTGGGGCCCGGAGCAAGCCGGCCAAAGTAGCGCTCGAGCATCGGCATATCCCGCTCTGGGTCAACATCCCCCACCAGGGCGATGACGATATTGGAGGGCACATAGTAGGTGCGCCGAAAGGTATCGACATCTGATGCTGTGAGCCCCTGGATATCTCGAGCGTGCCCGATCACAGGAAATCTGTACGGGTGCTTCGTAAATGCCACCCCGAGCATCTTCTCGTACAGAGCACCATCGGGGGAGTCCTCGGTGCGCATACGCCGCTCCTCCATCACGACATCGCGCTCCTGATAGAACTGCCGCATCACTGGATCCAATAGCCGCGCGGATTCCATTTCACACCAAAACTCAAAGGCATTGCGCGGCATGCTTTCAAAATATCGGGTGAGCTCCGTATCGGTGGTAGCGTTCATGCCCGAAGCGCCCTGCTTCTCGTACTCCCTGGTGAACTCCTCTGTGGTCCAGAGCGCAGCTAACTCCTTTTGAATTGTCTCCCATCGGGCGCGCTGCTCAGCCGGGAGCTTGGAAGGAGCTGGTGAAATTCGCGCGAGGGACTCTAACTCCTCCAGGAGTGGCTTCTCCTTGGCGAAATCCCGGGTGCCAATTGAGGAGGTGCCCTTAAAAGCCATATGCTCAAACATGTGTGAGATGCCGGTCTTGCCGAGAGTCTCATCCGAGCCACCCACCCGTACCCCCACAACGCCTGAGAACACCGGCGCTTCGCCGCGGCGGTACATCAATACCCGCAGCCCATTCGATAGGGTGAACTCCTTGACCCCATCTTTTAGCTGCTGCAGACCAAAAGCATGCAAATCACTCCTGGATACCTCTTGAGTTTCAGCCCGCACCGATGACACCCACCCTAGATGGGAGATCGACAACACGGCAAAAAGACAGATGGCAGAAATTATGCGCAGCATGAGCAGGATCCTTTTAATAGACCGGCTAGATGATACGGCCGATGCGTGGGGTGAACAAGGGGTAGACACGCGCGCTAAGAGCACTTCACCAAGCGCACTCACAGGGCGGCTCTTATGGTAGGTCTGGGGTATCAAACAGTGGCAGAATTAGCGCCGCAGTAGTGCCGCCGCCAACGCGACTCTCAAAGTTGAGTTTGCCGCCGTTAATCGTTGCATATCGGGTTGCGATTGCGAGTCCAAGACCTGTCCCCTGTTGCTCTCGCTTGTCCCGGTCAATCTGACCAAAGAGATCGGTAGCCTGCTCGACCTGTGAGGTATCCATGCCAATGCCACGGTCGCGGACCTCAAAGATCATCCGCGCCCCTTCTTGGCGCACCGCGAATTCGATAATAAGTTCGTGCGCTACAAATTTTCGGACATTACTAACGAGACGATCCAAGATATCCCAGATATGCGGCTCATACACCTTCACCCAGGCCTGTGGAGCATTGGCCTCTACCCGCACGTCGAATCCACTATGCTCAAGCTCAGGGCGGTTAGTCTCCATAAATTGATGGAGCAACGCCTCCGCGTTGCGAGCAGCGGCGCGGGAATCATACAGTCGCTGCGCAATCCCGGCCTCGATCTGCTGTAGCACCATAAAGTCAGTGACGATCCGCTCCAGTCGCTTTCCACCACGAGCGATCGCATCCAGTAAGCTTGCAACCTTATTCGGGTCGAGCTTATCCTTGTGATCAATCAAGATCTCAGTGCCGCTGTTGATTGCCACCAATGGGGTACGGAATTCATGTGACAATAGGTGCACTACCTTTTTACGATACGCTTCAAATCGCTCCTCTGAGGCGTTTTTAATCCCACGGGCGCGCGCCACTTTCCCCCGCACCACCGCTAGTAGATTCCTCGGATCGAATGGCTTGACCAGATAGTCATCCACACCTGTCTCCTTGCCACTATGCACCTCGGCGGCATCATCGAGCGCTGTAAGGAAAACAAATGGAATATGCGAAAGAGGCCCACGCGTACGCACGGCGTTGTGCAGCTGATACCCGTCCATAGTAGGCATCATGACATCGCAGACGATAACATCTACACTTTTCTTTTCGAGGAGTTCGAGCGCCTGCTGGCCATCGCTAGCGGTGAATACGTCGAAGTTGGCAGCGCCTAAGAGATTTTTGACGACGGTGACAATCAACGGATTGTCATCCACCACCAACACAGCCCCTGCTTTTGTATCCTGACTCAACAACATCAGCTACACGCGCCCCAACATCAGCACTTGAGGTCTATCCACCCAATGGACAGCGCCTCCTAAAAGGGGATATCGACCCGTCGGTGGGTATTCTAAAGGATAAAACTATTCGGCTCAGGGTGGTTGTAACGCCCTGGAACGCTTGGGGTTTTGCGGCTAGTGCGCTAGCGACGGGTAAGTCATTCAGCCCTTTGCACCCTCACGGAACTTCAGGCTATGGTCATGGGCTGCAACTGTTTTAGTCAGTAAAGAGTGTAGGCAGTATGAGTAATGAAAAAAACACCATCGCTTTATTCCCCGGACAAGGTTCGCAAAAAGTAGGAATGGGTAAGGAGCTTTTCCTGGCCTCTGAGATTGCCCGAGGGCTGTTTGAGCGTGCTGACAAAGCACTTGGACTGCCCCTTTCCACGATTTGTTTTGAGGGACCTGCCGATAGACTCACCGCCACTGAGATTGCTCAGCCAGCGATCCTTACAGTGAGTGTGATCTGCTATGAGATAGCCAAGGCCGCTTTGGGAGAGAAACTCACCGTGTGTGCCGCCGCGGGACACAGCCTGGGCGAATATTCAGCGCTAGTGGCCGCCGGAGCGTTGCGCTTTGAAGATGCGGTGGTGCTTGTCAATAAGCGTGGTCGCTACATGCAGTCGGCAGTGCCGGCAGGTGTGGGCAAGATGGTAGCAGTCCTTGGGAAAGAGGTGCCCGAGCTTGAAGCGGCAATCGCCAAGGTAACATCTGGGGTGGTGGATATCGCTAACATCAACGCGCCCGGGCAGATTGTGGTGTCGGGTAAGCGAGAGGCAGTAGATGAGTTTATCGCTGTGCTAGGAGGCGCTAAGGTGATTGAGCTTCAGGTCAGCGCGCCGTTTCACTGTGCGCTGATGGAGCCCGCCGCAATTGAGCTCGCGCGCGATCTCGATGCGGCAGAGATTATGCCGGCTAAATTCCCAGTCATCGCCAACGTGCTAGCTGCTCCGGTGCAGACTCCCGAGCAGATCCGTGATGCACTCAAGCGCCAGGTGTGCGGCCGAGTGCGCTGGGTGGAGTCGATGGAGTACGCCACCACCAATTTCCCAGCAGCGCGAGCGGTGGAATTTGGTGCCGGCAATGTCCTCAGTGGCATGCTAAAGCGCATCAATGCAGCGTTCCCACGGTATGAGTGCGGCTCGCTTGAGGCGGTGGAGAAGTTTTAGGTAGGGAATTACAGTTGAAAAATGTTGAGCAACAGCCCCGTTAATACACGCCGGGCAGTGGCCTGCATTCACATCTTTTGAACTGCGATCAATTGCGAGCGAGACGCTCGCGCTCCTCCCGTTGCGATCAAGGTGGACCTGCCCCAGGCAGGGTTTACGAGTGCCCGCGCAGGCGGCTACACCAGGGGGTCTACCCCTCTACTGCCCTTCCACAAACCGGCACTCTTCAAGTGCGAGCTTGGCAAATCCTTTCTCTAGGGCCTGGTACACCACGAGCGTTTGAGAGCTGCCGCTTCCGATCGGTGCGACAAGTCGCCCGCCTGGGGCCTTGAGTTGCGCCAAGAGCTCTAGATCTATTGAGTCAAAAGCGGCTGAAACTATTATCGCGTCATACGGAGCATGCTCGGCCCAGCCACGTTTGCCGTCCCCTGAGCGTAGCACAATACGGTATAGACCAAGTGCATCCAGCCGCTTTCGAGTGGCCTGCGCCATGAGGCCAAAATACTCCACGGCAAAGACCTCTGCCCCCAGAGCAGCCATCACAGCGCTGCAGTATCCGGAGCCACACCCGATCTCAAGCACCCGCATCCCTGGCTGGATTCCAGCCACGGCAATCATGCGGGCGACAGTGGTTGGTTTCGAAATCGTCTGACCAAACCCGATTGGGAAGGCATGGTCTTCGGCGGCGCGAAGGCCAAAGGCGGCTGGCATAAAGGCATCACGCGGCACAGAGGCAAAGGCCTGCACTAACAACTCGCGCTGCTCCTCATCACGCACCCCGACGCGATCAACAACGCCCTCGGCAAAGCGGGTCCATCCAGGAGAGAGGGGTTTTCGGACCCGTACCGTGTTGTATGCTTTTGCCATCTGGCCCCATTCTTTTGGGTATAGCTCTTTTGTGCAATCCCCTTTCTTTTGCGGGCTCGCCCCCACCCTCTCGCAGCTGACTTCTCCTCTGCTCGAACTGCGGGATTAGTGCTACTGTGCCCGATGGATGGAGAACTACTATAAAGTATTAGGGATTAACTCCTCGGCCACCGCCGATGAGGTGCGCCGTGCGTACCGTATCCTCGCGCGGCGTTACCATCCCGATGTGAACCCAGGCGATGCATCGGCGGAGCGATTTAAGGTAATTGCGCAGGCCTATGAGGTGCTGGGGGACCCTGAAAAGCGTCGGAACTACGACATTGAATTTGAGCGTGTGGGCGGGTCGCGCTTTGCTGATGCGCAGAAGGCCTATCAACGAGCTGCGCGGGCTGCTTCACAGGCTGAGACTCGCAGAAGGTATGAGCAGGTACAAGCCGCGGCTGCTGCGCGCGCGGCTGCAGCCAAGTCGCAAAAACAGGCCAGCCCAGATAGTGCTCCTCTTCTCTCGGGTGCCAAGGCCTGGGCCAAGCGGGCTGGGGCGCTCTTCAAAGGCGTCGCCGGGGGGAGCTCCAGAGTGGCCGCGAGCAAGGCAGCGCCGCGGCGAATCTCGGTAGTAGAGGCGTCGGTGTCGCTGCGGGATGCTATCATCGGGGTAAAGAAAGCTATTGAAATTAGCGAGCCCGAAGGAACTCGCAAAGTCTCTGTGCGCATTCCGCCTGGTTCACGCAGCGGCAGTGTGGTGCACCTACGCTCAACGACAGGAGGTGGCGAGGAGCTCGTGCTGATCGTGCGAGTTGCCGCACATCCATTTATCTCACTTCAGCTCAAAGGGCTGGTGGTTGAGATCCCAGTCAGTGTAGCCGAGGTGGTGTGTGGCGCTAGCATCTCGGTGCCTACGCTCGATGAGCCCATCTCCCTTAAGATTCCTGCCGGGAGCCAAAGTGGTACTGAGCTTAGGGTGAGAGAGCGCGGCATCCCCCATAAAGACGGTTCGCGTGGTGATATCTTTTATCGGCTGCTTATAAAGGTGCCAGAGGCTACATCAGCGCTGGGGCTTGCTGAAAAAGCTAAAGAACTCGACCCCTACTACGGCACCTCACTGCGCCAGCATCTAACGCGAGGGCTGCTTGAGTAGCACTAGCCAGAAAGGTGACGCAGCTGAGCCCTCTGCCCCGTTGCATTACAGGCGATCCCCGGTATTTTTCCTGCTTTGTTCAGTGTTGATTCAAGCTCTGGCGCTTGCTGCCACACTGGCAGTAGCGCAGCAGCTTGCCCCCTCTGAGGTCGGAGGGCTTTCGGCTACAACAATAGGTGTCCTGCTGGCAGGCATCGCAGCTTTAGTGGGCTGGGGGTTTGCCTCGTTTCTAAGGCTCCCTACGCTATGGCGCATTTTTAATGCGATCCTGTTACCGATAGCGGGAGCAGGCCAGCTCTTTATCGTACCTGGTTGGGTTTACCTGGCGTGCGCAGGAGCGGCGCTCTTTTTATACCTGCCCACGATCTGGAGCCGGGTTCCTTACTATCCCACAAGCCAGGCGATGTATGCAGCCGTTCTGCAAGAGCTCCCTGCAGACCAACCGGTGCGGTTTATCGACCTAGGTTGTGGCTTTGGTGGACTGCTATGTTACTTGGCCCGACAGCGGCCTGACTCCACATTTGTGGGGGTGGAGCTCAGTCCGATGGCCTACCTCATTGCATTAGCTCGGGTAAAGCTTTCTGGGGCTCGGAATGTGTCGATTCAATTTC
>JBILUF010000283.1:0-4001 GCA_044371155.1 Bdellovibrionota bacterium | reverse complement strand
GAGACGATGAAGGTCTTAAATCCGTTGGCGCGGAGGTACTCGAGAAGCTCCAGCATCGGTTGATACACCATCTCAGTGTAGAGCCTTTTTGTAGTTGGATGTTTTGCTGTGGTGATCCAGTCCTTTACGATCCGCTCGAACTCTTCGGTGGTGCTACCGGCATGGGTGGCCATCACGATCTCTAGAATCGCGCGCTCTCCACCGGCCAAGGCAGCCTTTACATCTCCTCTGAGTAGCGAAGCGAACGGCTCTTTCGTGGCCCATTCAGGATGCTTCGGGGCCAACACCTTGATTCTATCCAGGGCAAACAAAAGCTGAAAATACATCGGCTGCTCTGGCCACAGAGTGCCATCGTTATCAAAGGTGGCGATGCGCTCTGATGCAGGGACAAACGATGGATTGGCTGAGTCTGTGACTCGCGACACAAAATCAACAATCGCTTTTTTGGAGGACCCCGCGTTCCACGAGGGCAGGGGATCGCTACCCTGGGCCTGAGCAACGCTACTGCTGATGAGTACTACTGCAAGGAAAAGGATACGGAGGGATTTAAACATCATGGCTTGTAACGATGTCCTCTCAAACAAAAAGCTCTACAGAGTGATATCGGTAATGCAACAGACTGGGGCGGGGCTCGCCAATGCAGAGCACCAGCCCCAGTCTGTTATCCGCTGCCTACGAAGAGGCCGCGCTTCGAGTGAGAGGGGCGCCTAATTCCTTTGCCCCTTAGTCACCGCCTCCATCACCCGATCAAGGTTAAACGAGCCAGGTTTTTGGCGAGGAGGGAACTCGCGGAAGCTCTGGAGCCAGTTTCCGACATACGCTCCAGCTGGCGCAATCACAAACATGTGCTCTAAGAACCAGCGGTTATAGTCCATCCCGATCTCATGGGCGAGCTCGAACGGATCCATCCGTAGATTGGTGATCATCGGCGCACGTAGAACCTCAAATGGCTCAAGCCACACATGCATGCCGTGAGCATTCTGGCGCAGGAAGGTTATCTTCCAGTTGTCATAACGCAGTGCCGCTACAGAGCCGTCATCGGTCCAGTAGATGAACTCCTTGCGAGGCCAGGCAGCCTCACCTTTAAGGGCGGGTATAAGGTTATACCCATCGAGGTGCACCTTGTAGTTCATTGCACCTACTTTCCGACCCTTTCTTAGATCCTCTTTCACCGTCGTGTCACCAGCGGCGGCAAGCAGGGTAGTCATCATATCCTCGTGCGCACCGATATCGTTGACGATCGTGCCGGGCTTAATCATCCCTGGCCAGCGGATGAGGCAGGGGACTCGGTAGCCGCCCTCCCATTGAGTATTTTTCTCGCCGCGGAACATGGTCGTGCCGCCGTCAGGCCAGGTGAAGGCCTCAGCTCCGTTGTCGGTGGAGTACATCACGATGGTGTTCTCATCGAGGCCAAGCTCCTTTAGCTTCGCTAGTATCTCACCTACCTGGCGATCATGCTCCACCATCCCGTCCGCATAAATACCAAGGCCGGTTTTACCTGCCACACCCTCCTTTAGGTGGGTAAAGATGTGCATCTTGGTAGAGTTCCACCACAGGAAGAACGGCTTATCAGACTGCTTCGCGCGAGTCATGAAATCGACTGCTTTCTCGTTGACCTCTTCGTCGAAGGTCTCCATCCGCTTGCGAGTAAGCGGTCCGGTGTCAGTCATCCGTCCATCGGCGAAGCTATGAAAAACGCCGCGCGGTCCAAACTTTTTCTTGAACTCGGGGTTCTTTGGATAATCAGGGTGCTCTGGCTCCTCTTCGGCATTTAAGTGATAGAGGTTGCCATAGAACTCATCAAAGCCATGCTTGGTGGGGAGCATCTCGTCACGATCGCCAAGATGATTCTTGCCGAACTGCCCGGTCACATATCCTTGTGCTTTCAGGAGGGTTGCAATGGTTGGATCCTCTTTTTGCATCCCCTCTGGAGCGCCTGGGAGGCCGACCTTGGTAAGTCCTGTTCTAATCGGGGACTGCCCGGTGATAAATGCCGCGCGCCCCGCGGTGCAGCTCTGCTGTCCGTACCAGTCGGTAAAGAGCGCGCCCTCCTTAGCGATCGAGTCGATGTTGGGAGTCTTGTATCCCATCATCCCCATGTTGTAGGCGCTGATATTAAAGCCGCCGATATCATCTCCCCAGATGACAAGGATGTTAGGCTTCTTAGCACCCTGGGCATGGGCCTCGAGGGCTAGGAGCACTGAGCCTGCGGCGAGCACTACACCACAAACCGACTTGAGAAAGGACCAAAAAATAGGTCTCACAGTAATCCTCCAAAAAATGATGGGAAGCGCCCTCAGGTATAGTCGTAAATACATAGCATCGCAATGATTTTATTCATGGAATGAGTATGCTAAGTCTCGGGGCGGCAGAGTGGTGTGTCAATATAGTTAGCGCTGGGTGTCCGTATTTATAGGAGTTTGCGGTGTTTCAAAATTTCGTTTCGTTTCTCCTTGGGGGACTAGTCCTGGCAGCCGGCACCGTTTGTCGGGCTGATGATTGGGAGTTTGCGGTAGCACCATACGGTTTGTTGCCCTCAATAACGGGCGATGCCTCAGTGGGGCGAATTGATAACGCAGAGGTCAGTCTTGATCCGGGCGATATACTTGAATCGCTCGAATTCGGGGCGATGATGCAGGTGGAGGCGCGCCATTCGAGCGGCTACGGTGTGTCGCTTAATTACGCGTTCATGAATCTTGGAACTAACGCCACCGGCCCGCTTGGATTCACCGACTTTGGTGCGGATATTTTTCAGGGGACCCTCGAAGGATTTGGCACCTACCGTTTTACCTTTGAGCAGAGCACTCTTGATGCGTATGCAGGGGTGCGGTGGTGGGATATCAATATCGATGTTGATGCCACGACTCCGTTCGGTGCAAGGAGTTTAAGTCGTGACAAAGATTGGGTCGACCCGGTGGTGGGTGTGCGCTGGCTCCCAAGACTCAGCGAGTCATGGCGGCTTCTACTGCAAGGGGATGTGGGTGGCTTCGATATTGGTTCACATTTTACCTGGGGTGTACAAGGCGGTGCGGTGTGGGATGCTGGAACGAGTTGGTCGGTGGTGCTGCTCTACAAGCTGCTGTCCGTCGATTACGAGGCCGGGGATAAGAGTACCGCCAGCTACTTCGCCTATGACACGATCACACAAGGCCCTCTAGTGGGGGTGGTGTTTCGTTTCTAGTGCTCTGGAACAAAGGCAATAGTACACACGTAATAAATGCAGTTTTATTGAGGCCCAAAGTACTCGCATGTTACTGGTCGCGCCAGCGGCGCGACGAGTGCTGCATATGAAGATCTAGCAAGACATAAAATTTATATTATGCGGCACTAGGAGAGATTGTGTTCGAAGACCGTTTAGCTCAGAAGTCCATCAGTTTGAGAGCTGTCTTTGCGCTGATGCTCTGGGCGTTGCTGAGTGTTGTCCTAACACCTGATCCGCTGCATGCCGCTCCGCCAAAGGGGATGGTGTTTATCAAAGGGGGCGCATTCACGATGGGGAGCGCTGATGAAACGAGTCGCACCAATGAGCGACCACCTCATGCGGTAACGGTCGACCCATTTTATCTCGATATCCATCCGGTCACTAACGCTGAGTTCGAGCGGTTTGTGAAGGCGACGGGGTACAAGACGACAGCAGAAAAAGCGCCCACCTGGGAGGAGCTTCAAAAGCAGCTGCCACCTGGCGCTCCCAAACCTGATGACTCGGTGTTTGTGCCGGGTGCGATGGTTTTTACACCATCACAGGGGCTGGTGAATCGGTCAGACATGCGAAATTTCTGGCGCTGGGTGCCCGGAGCTAATTGGCGTCAGCCCGAGGGGCCGGGAAGCGATCTGAAGGGGCGAATGAATCATCCGGTGGTGCAAGTGTCATGGTTCGATGCCAATGCCTATGCCAAATGGGCAGGGAAACGGCTTCCAACCGAGGCGGAGTGGGAGTTTGCCGCGCGCGGTGGACTGGAAGGGAAGCGCTATCCGTGGGGAGATGAGGAACACCCGGGGGG
>JBILUF010000282.1:0-4014 GCA_044371155.1 Bdellovibrionota bacterium | reverse complement strand
AGTGGTCGTATTGCATCACCTGCTCGGGCTCAAGAGGCTCCACACTATCAAAAAACTTAGTTAGAAGCTGCGGGATAACAGCGCGCGTGTAGGCCTGCACTGATGCAATCACCTCACTCTCGATAGCGCTGCAGCGTCTTACAAGTGCCAACTGTTCTGGATTCACGGGCAAGGCTCTGTGACCCTCGGCGATACTAACGCGCAGATCATGGATTTTGTCGAGGGCAGAGAAGAGATCGGAGAATGCACGGTAGCTACTCTCGCGCTGCGAGGGCTCAAGCAGCCGCACAGCCAAAGATGACACCTCATAAGCCGACTGCAGCGCTTCCCTTACCGCCTCCGCCCCTGGCGAAGCTCTATCAAGGTCGGCGATCCCCTCATGCTCGGTGCGCGCCTTATCTTGCAGGGTTAAAAGGCGGGCAAAAAGCGTACTGTGCTCTACCGCCGCCGCCACTACATCCCAGATACGCGGAACACCCTCCCCCAGCCTATCTGGCTGGCCCGACCGAGACTGATTCTGATTAGGATCCCTCATAGAAGTGGGTAGAGTAGCATGATGTCGATTACTAATCTCATCCATACCGTGCTCGCCGAGAGCTCAATAACGCTGCAAGAACGTCGGCGCATCCAGCTGCAGCGCATCAAAAGCTTATGCCGGGTAGTATCGGATAGGGAGCGCGCTGCTAGGCTCACTCTTTGACCATTTACCCATGATGGCGGATACTTACCACCATGCGCCACACCTACTCTCCACTAGTCGTTTTCTCTGCAGCACTTTTGCTGGCGCTCTTTTCGGGCTGCTCCAAGACTCCAGAGATCAAAGCCGTGAAGGCGCTAAAAGGCTCGGTTGAATCAACCGTCTCCAGTGTTAATGCCGGCACTGTTCGTGCTGAGCAAGTAGCCGAGCTTGCCTTCGGGGCCGTGGGGCGAGTTAAAAAGCTTAGTGTGAAGCTTGGTGACATGGTGAAAGCCGGTGATATCTTAGCCGAGCTCGAGAATGAGGATCTAATCGCCAGCTACGAGACAGCTCGGGCGGAGCAGCGCAGAAGGGTTGAACTACGCGCTCAAAATTTAATCTCGCAGTCCCAGGTGGATGAAATCAGGCGAGTTGTAGACATCGCTCGGGTCGCATACGAGAAGAGCTTTATCAAGGCTCCGTACGACGGAACGATTGGCGAATTGAATTTAGAGGTGGGGCAGCTTTCCCAAATTACTGCCGTTGTACCGCTGGCCCTGATCCGCATCGTTGACACAAACCCTCGCTATATCAGAGCCGAGATCGACGAGACCGACCTTGGGCGAATTACAGTGGGGCTGCCAGCACGAGCCAAGATACTTGCAACTCGCCGCGAGCCTTTTCGCGCTACGATTCGAAAAGTTGTGGCGTTTGTAAATTCCATCCGGGAACAGGACCGCACCGCCGAGATTGAACTCACCGTAGATAGCGGTGATGTGCTGCTACCCGCTGGGGCCTCGGCCGATATTGAGATCATCGTTGATACCCGCACTGATGTTGTTGCAGTGCCATCTCGCACAGTGCTGGGCCGGGGATCGAATCGGTTCGTCTATGTTGTAGATGGCTCGCGCCTCAAGAGGGTACCAGTCACGGTCGGTCTCTATAACTATGATCGCACCGAGATCGTCTCTGGAATCTCCGAAGGAACTTTAGTTGCTCAGCCTACCGATCTCCTCGAATTCAAAGAGGGGATGAAAGTAACAGCGCAGACTTTACCATGGCCCTAAGGTGCAGATATGGCGCTGATTGAGGTGTCGCACCTTACCAAGACCTTTACCCGCGGAGAGGAGCAGATTGCGGCACTCAAAGATCTCTCCATTTCAATCGATGCGGGCGAGCTCGTCGCAATTACTGGCCCCTCAGGCAGCGGCAAATCGACCCTGATGTATATTCTGGGGCTGCTCGATCGACCAACCTCGGGCAGCTACAGACTAAACGGCAAAGAGACCGCCGAATTGTCAGATGATGAACGCTCTAAGCTACGCAATCAGATGCTAGGGTTTATCTTCCAAAGCTTTCATCTACTGCCGCGCGCTACGGCACTTAGAAATGTGGCGATGCCGCTGGTATACTCCGCCAGCTACGACAAAGCGCTCACCGACCGCGAGATGAATACTCGCGCCGAAGAGGCACTGGCGCGCGTGGGGCTAAAAGACAGGATGCAGCATCGGCCCAATGAGCTCTCGGGCGGACAGCGCCAGCGGGTGGCAATCGCACGCGCGTTAGTAAACCGGCCACGAATTTTGTTCGCCGATGAGCCCACGGGAAACCTCGACACACGCACGGGGAAAGAGATCCTCGCCCTCTTTGAGGCACTCCACCAAGACGGGGTAACTGTCATCCTAGTGACACATGATCCTACCGTTGCAGCGATCGCTGGACGACAGGTGCGGGTGGTGGATGGGGCGATAGAATCAACCACCCAGACAAACGGAGGCCCCCATGCAGCTCCGTGAAACCGCACGCCTCGCAGTCGAGGCCCTGCTAGCCAATAAATTTCGAAGCGCTCTAACTATGCTCGGGATGGTTATCGGGGTTTTTTCGGTGGTGCTCTTAGTGTCGCTGGGACAAGGGGCGAAGAATTATGTGACCTCGGAATTTCAATCGCTGGGGACTAACTTTATCGTTATTCAGCCAGGCAAGTCTGATAAGCGCGGCATGATGGGGCCACCGGTGGGTGCTACAGCCCGTAAAATGACCCTTATGGATGTAGCCGCCCTCGAAAAAAAGGCGTTTAACCTCGATGCAGTAAGCGGCCTCATCCTCGGGGCAGCAGAGGCGCGCTACGCAGATGCCGTAAGTAACATCCAGGTGTTTGGCGCCAACGATCAGTTCCCCAAGATTCTCAGCATCAAGGTGGGGCTCGGGGATTTCTTTACCCGCGAAGAGGACGACTACGGACGCCGCGTGTGCGTGCTGGGCAGCAAAGTGGCAGCGAATCTCTTCGGTGACGAGAACCCCGTCGGGCGCGCCATCAAACTCAATCAAAGTGAATTTCGTGTCATCGGAGTGCTCGCCACCCGCGGCAACACCCTTGGGCTAGATCTTGATAACTTCGGCTTTATCCCCACCACCGCAGCGATGCGGCTGTTTAACGAGGATAAGCTTTTCGGTATCCGCGCTCGCTCCTCCTCGCGGGTAAGCCTGGACGATGCAGTAGCAGAAATTGAGGAGATTCTGCGCGAGAGGCGTAACGGGCAGGATGACTTTACAATCATCACCCAGGTCACCATGCTGCAAACGATGGAGACGATTTTGAATATGCTCACCTACGTGCTGGCTGGGATCGCTGCGATCTCGATGCTAGTAGGCGGGATCGGGATTATGAACATCATGCTGGTGAGTGTCTCCGAGCGCACCCAGGAGATCGGCATTCGCCGCGCCGTAGGGGCCCGGCGCCGTGATATCCTAAAGCAGTTTCTGGCAGAGGCGGTGATGTTATCTGTGTTCTCTGGCGCGCTCGGCCTGCTTGGCGCACTGGGGATAACACTTATCGCCACACAGTGGGTTGGCAGCTTTGACATGACAGCGCCAAGCTGGATTTTGCTCCCCGCCTTCTCACTCTCTGTAATCGTTGGGGTGATCTTTGGGGTCTGGCCAGCACGAAAAGCCTCACGAATAGAGACCCTCGATGCGCTGCGGTATGAATAAGGGTAGCGCATTGTGCGTGGAGCGCGGGCAGCCCCCCCAAAAATTTCCTCCCAACTCCCAAAAACCAAAACCCCCGCGCCATACGGCGCGGGTCCCCAAAAAGCCCAAAAAATCCCCAAGAACCCAAGTACCAACGATCAAGTTATTTTTTACTTCCAGGCAAGGGCACGACCAATGCAGGCATCGCCGACGTCGTCGTGGACCGCGTCGACCCACAAGCCGTGCGCATTAAAGTAGCCAACCCCGACGCGGCCACCAGCAGTGCTAGCCTCCTGGCAGCGAAGCCAATTCAGACCATCAAGCATCCGAGGGGCTCCGTTAGTAAGGTCATTAAGGAGTGCCGCTGT
>JBILUF010000281.1:0-4019 GCA_044371155.1 Bdellovibrionota bacterium | reverse complement strand
GCACCATGTGCCGCACAAAAATGATATCTCTGTCCCAGTGCCTGAGATCCCGGCCTTCTTGCATGAGCTACGAGAACTATTCACTAAAAAATATCCTCAGTACCCAAGCATTATCTTTGGGCACGTAGGGGATGGAAACCTACATGTGAATGTGCTGAAGCCTGAGTCGATGGAGGCGGGTGCATTTTTCAAGCAGTGCGAAACAATCGACCAGGATCTTTTTACTATCGTCGCAGCGGCGCAGGGCAGTATCTCTGCCGAGCATGGAGTGGGGCTTTTAAAGAAACCATTTCTACATCTCTCTCGCACCCCAGAAGAGATAGATCTGATGCGTGCCGTTAAGCAGGTGTTTGACCCTGCCGGGATCCTGAATCCAGGCAAGATATTCTAACCCCGTCGCGGATTAAAACTCTCACCGGTTCAATAACTTACCCCAGCACCAGCCTTTTACAGGCAACTCCGTGGGTAGTCTTACCATCCTAATATTTACCTTAAAAGTAAGGTCGATAAGATTATTTGCTTGCAACTTAGCTCTAATTATCAATAATCTTATCCTTTGTACCCCGTCTACAACTAAACCTATTCAGGTGTGCTGCCATGACTGAGTTACGGAACTTTCTAGAGATCCCCTACGACGAGCTAGAGGAGAAGAACATTGAGGCAAAGGAGCGCGTTCTAAAGCGCACCTCCGATGACGACCTTCGCTCGTTTTATGTCGATTACCTCAAAAAGGAGAAACGGATTAAGGCTGTGACCGTTTGCTTCTCAGACATTGAGGGGCGCTTTCACATGCTCGATTACGATAAGAAGTTCCTGCTCTCATCGCTGGATAATCTCACCTTCGACGGCTCCTCGATTCGCGGCTTCTCAGTTGTTCGCGAATCAGATCTGCGGCTGGTGATCGATTGGGGCTCATTCCGCTGGCTGCCCAGCGATGTGTTTGGCCCCGGCAAGGTGCTGGTCTTTGGTCTTATCAAAGATAAAGATGGTGCCGGCTACCACTCCGATATGCGCGGCAGACTCAAAGACTACCTAAACCAGATCTACAAGTCCGACGGGTATACTGCTCAGGTCTCGGTGGAATGCGAAGGATTTCTCTTCGAGGGACGGGATGCTGAGCAAACCTTTTCCGACACCACCGGCTTTAAGCTCATGTCAGTGGGCGGATACTTTAACGCCCTGCCGAAAGATCCGCTTAAGCTCTTTATTGACTCACTAGCCGAAGCGCAGCGGGCATTAGGGTTTGAAAATGAGAAGGATCATCCGGAGGTGGCGCCGTCTCAGTTTGAGCTTAACTACAAGTACTGCGATGCACTAATCGCTGCAGATCAGCTGCTGTTGTATAAGCTCACCGCGCGCCAGGTGGCAGCAAACATGGGGCTCACCGCCTCATTCCTGCCAAAACCGATCGCTGGGATTAACGGCTCTGGGATGCACACCAACCTCTCCATCGCCAAAAACGGAAAGAATATCTTCTTTGCTGAAAAAGGGGAGGAGAAGCTTTCGGATATGGCATGGAATTTTGTTGACCGCATCCTCAACAACGCCAACGATATCTGCTTAATCTTAAATCCAAGTGTCAACGGCTATCGCAGGCTTGACCCACACTTTGAGGCACCGAATCAGATAAAGGCTTCAGCAGTTGACCGCACCTCGATGGTGCGCATCCCGCTGGGGAACGAGAAATCAAGCCGCATCGAGGTGCGAAGTGTAGGCCCCGATGCCAATCCGCATCTGCTCTTTTACACGATTCTCCAAACCGGGTTTAACGGCCCGATGACGGAGACTATCACCTCTGAGCAGCGCCGCACTCGCACTCGATTCCTGCCTTCAAACATCTACGATGCGGTGCGGCTCTTTAAGAGCAGCAACTTCATCACTGAGGTGCTTGGAGAGGAGAACAAAGAGAAGTTTGTTGACCGCAAACTCGCTGCTGCCGACCGCTGCCCAAGAGAGCTTGGCACGATTGTGAAAACCAGCGAGGTGCTCTTCCACCACGAGGTAACTAACCAGTACCTCTGGTCGAAGTTCTAACGCCTTTCGAGGATAGGCTTCCTCCCAAACGGGCTATGGCTGAAAGGTCATAGCCCGTTTTGCGTAAACACGCAGGATGGGTGGGTTATTTAGCCACACTCCAAGCCACTTCCCGTGGTTCTTTTTACCCCACTTCCTGCTATATTCGCCGCTCTTCTTCTATATTTTAAGAGTTTGGTATGTCCCAACGTCCAGAGCAGGAACAGGTACGGTTTGAAAAGTTAAAGACTCTTCGCGCCCTCGGATATCCCTTTCCAAATGATGTAAAGGTGACGGGCTGTGCCGCGGATCTCCTAACACTTGAGCCCACCGAGCCAAGCTCGGCCCCCCGATACACGCTCGCCGGCCGCCTTGTGCAGATACGCCAAATGGGGAAGGCAAGCTTTGTGCATCTTTTGGATAGCTCAGGGAAGATTCAGCTCTATGTAAAAAAAGATGAGATCGGCGAAGAGTCGTACAATCTCTTTAAAGACTTCGACATGGGCGATATCGTCGAGGCAACAGGATATCTATTTATCACCAAGACCGGCGAGAAATCGCTGCATGTTGAAAAGATTCGCCTCTTAGTAAAGTCACTGATTCCGCTTCCTGAGAAGTGGGCCGGGCTCACCGATGTTGAGGCAAGGTATCGCTACCGCTATGTGGACCTTATCTCAAACTATGAGACCCGCGAGGTGTTTCGCAAGCGTGCCCAGGTAATCCGCGAGGTGCGTCGCTTCCTGGATGATCGGGGATTTTTAGAGGTTGAGACACCAGTACTTCATTACATCCCCGGGGGCGCCTCAGCGAAGCCGTTTAAGACCCACTATAATTCCTTAAGCTGCGATATGTACCTTCGTATTGCGCTTGAATTACCACTTAAAAAACTCCTTGTTGGTGGATTCGAACGAATCTACGAGATTGGGCGTAACTTTAGAAACGAAGGAATCTCCCGCAAGCACAATCCTGAATTCTCGATGCTTGAATACTATCAGGCATATGCAACATACGAAGATCTGATGAACCAAACCGAGGAGATGTACCGCACGATTGTACAAAACGTATGCGGCACATTACAGATTACCTACGGCGAGCACAGTATCGATTTCTCTGGCTCGTGGCCACGGATCTCAATGCTTGAATCCGTTCATGCAGTCGGCGGGGTCTCGCGAGAGTTTAACCTTGATACCGTCGAAGGGGTACAAAGTGCCGCACGCGCCCACAAGGTGCACCTTGAGGAGCCCTCTGAGTGGGGGCGCTCACTCGAAGCGCTATGGGGGGAACTTGTAGAGCATAAGCTTATAAACCCAACATTCATTACCCATCATCCGTTTTCAATTTCGCCGCTTGCTCGCAAAAACGAAAAAGATCCAAAAATCACTGACCGTTTTGAGCTAATCATCGCTGGAATGGAGTCAGCTAATGCTTTTTCTGAGCTCAACGACGCCGTTGACCAACGCGAGCGGTTTGAAGCTCAAGCAAAGCGCAAAGAGGACGGGGACGAGGAAGCGAGCGATGTAGATGAGGATTTCCTGCGTGCACTTGAGCACGGCATGCCACCAGCCGGAGGATTGGGGCTTGGGATTGATAGGCTTGTGATGCTGCTCACTAACTCGCAGTCGATCCGGGATGTGCTGCTGTTTCCACAGCTAAAGCCAAAAGAGGAGTAGGGGATAGGGTGCCAACTTTGGTTTTGGCGGACCGCCCACCTTCGCAAAGGCTTCGTAGGACTGGCGGGCATCTCGTGGACCGCGGGCATCTTGCGGACCGCGGGCATCTTGCCCGCAATTGCCTGCAGGTGAAACATGCAGCTTAAAATGTGGTGATGGACGAGCACCACCAGCTTGGTTGTTGGGGATCGGCTTTGCCCCCAATTGCGAGCGAGACGCTCGCGCTCCGCGATCAATTGCGACCAAGATGGTCGCGGTCCAGGGCCGGCGATCCATTAGGCTCGTGGTCGCTCTGGGTACAAATCACCCCTCGGCAGCGCTACCCTCGGCGGCGTC
>JBILUF010000280.1:0-4031 GCA_044371155.1 Bdellovibrionota bacterium | reverse complement strand
AAGAGTTTCTTCACAGCATCCATCTGCTAGACAGCGCTAATTAATTTGCGAGCATTGATAGAAGGTAGTGAATATTATGTCCGAGAATACAAAAACTGAGAGCGCTACAACTGAGAGTGCCGCAAACGATGTTGAGTGCAAGCCGTACGCTGTCGTCCATACCTCTGGAAGGCAATTCCGTGTTTCAGCCGGGGACAAGATCCTTGTGAATCGGCTAACGGCTGATGTCGGCGCAACTGTTACCCTCGAAGAGGTGTTAGCAATCTCATCAGGAACAGGCGATCTTAAGCTTGGCACACCGATGCTTACCGGTGCTTCCGTTAAGGCTAAGGTGCTTGCACACAGCCGCGCCAAGAAGGTAACTATCTTTAAGAAGCGCCGCCGTAAGGGATACACCAAGAAGCAGGGTCACAGACAGAACGAGACCACCCTACTGATTGAGTCGATTTAGTTAAGTTGTTGTTGCCTCGGTAGTAACTACCTCGTAGGCGATAGCGGAAAGTTTATTATTGTTCTGGTGAAACATGGCACATAAGAAAGCTGGTGGAAGTTCGAAGAACGGACGCGATTCCCGCGGTAAGCGACTTGGTATCAAGGCGTTTGGTGGTGAGCAGGTGTGCTGTGGCGATATCATCGTTCGTCAGCGGGGCTCAACATTCCATGCCGGCACCAACGTTGGCACTGGCCGTGATTACACCCTGTTTGCGTTGGCCGATGGCGTTGTCCAGTTTAAGACCGGCGCGAAGAAGACGGTGAACGTAGTGTCAGCTGCGTAATCACGGAGCCACTCGCCCTCGAAATTGCCACTTTAAATAGAATGCAGGTTAGGCAATCGTGTTCGTGTAGCTCGTGCTGGTCGTGTTCGTGTAGCTCGTGCTGGTCGTGTTCGTGTAGCTCGTGCTGGTGCATTGGAGGTATTCAGCCGCTTTTATTGTTGCCTCCATTTTTCCACCTCCGTTTATTGTCACCTCGATGGGGCATAGAAGTCGTTTTTGAAATTTACAGCGATAGAAGCAACTGGCCGCGGCACCTACTGGACAGCAGAACGCGGGCGATGAAGCAACGCCCCTACTGACTAACCTGGCTTTTTCAACCCTAGGATCACTCCAAATGAAGTTTGTTGATGAGGCAGTGATTCAGCTGAAAGCCGGCGACGGGGGCCCGGGTGCAGTATCTTTTCGTCGCGAGAAATACGCCCCGCGCGGTGGCCCCGATGGCGGCAACGGCGGACTTGGTGGCTCTGTGATTGCAAAAGCCGACCGCAACAAAACCACCCTCCTCGACCTACAGTTTCGACCGATCTGGAGCGCTCCAAGCGGCAAAAAGGGCGAGGGCGGTCGACGCGAAGGTAAATCCGGGGAGGACCTGTATATCCCCCTCCCGATCGGGACTCAGATATTTCCTGAAGGCTCCAGCGAGATGCTCGCCGATCTCACCGAGCACGGACAGGAGGTGGTGATCTGCAAAGGGGGCCGTGGCGGCAAAGGGAATGATTTTTTCAAATCCCCCACCAACCGCGCTCCTGACTACGCCCAGCCCGGGGAGCCTGGCCAAGAGGGGAACTTCCTCCTCTCTCTTAAGCTAGTTGCCGATGTTGGAATCATCGGCTTTCCAAACGCCGGAAAATCCACTCTGATCTCACGCATCTCGGCGGCTCGCCCCAAAATTGCTGACTACCCTTTTACTACCCTCACACCAAACCTTGGAGTGGTACAAGCGAAAGGCGGCAGAACATTTGTCGTGGCTGATGTGCCAGGCCTTATCCCAGGTGCTCATACCGGGAAAGGCTTAGGATTGCGGTTCCTCAAACATATCGAGCGCACTTCGGTGCTGGCGCACCTGGTGGACGTCACCCAGGTAGATGAGCAGGGCGAACTAGTGTCCCCTACTACCGCATTCGAGCAGGTCTGCTCCGAGCTCTCCCTCTTCTCCCCTGAACTCGCAGCTCGAACCCAGGTGGTGGCACTCAGCAAGATTGATGCAGTCTCCGACCGCAGCGCAATCGAGAGGTCCGCCGAGGAGATCAGAGCCCGCGGACACGAGGTGGTGCTGATAAGTAGCGCCACTGGCGAAGGGATTGAGACCCTAGTGGAGCTCTTGGCTGGTCGAGTAGTCCCCCGCGGGTAACCGATCAACAGTACCCTCCCCCGCAGTGATTACCAGCCGTCATTACCCGCCTTGATTACCCATGATTACCCGACAGCGATCAGAGGATCGCTTAGGCAACAATTCTGGGGCTTTTTCGCAGAGCCTGTTCCGTGATAAACTTCATCTTAAGGTTGTAAGAGGAGCTCTCGATAGTTATCTATAGAGAGACTAGTGGGCTCCCTAGAGCGACGCGTTCATAGTGAACGTAGCAGACGGTGAAAGCGTAGCAGACAGTTAAAGTTTTACGTGAGGTGCCCAAAGGTTTAGAGCGTTTTGGCTAAAGTGCAAAAACGAGCTAAACAATTGAAAAGGTGTAAAAAAAGGAGTTTCGTACGACCGGAATTCTCAAGTTAAACCGCAAAAATCTCACTCCGAATGGCTCGGGCCAGCTCGCTCGGTCAAAAGCCCCCTCAGTCGAATCAGTTCAACCTCTACCCCCAAAATACCCCACCGCCCCGCTATCTGCCCTGCCCAGAAACGGCCCAGCTTCGCGCCCGAGCGCCCGATATCCACGGTCATCCGAGCATTCATTCGGTCTTTGTATGCCGAAAGTCACCCCAGTTTCAGAGGAGAGTCTGCACTGCGCGCACCTATGATGATGCTTAGCATGCCGATCCCCTCCCTTCCCTCATACGGCCACCTGCGTCACGCCTTACCACATGACCTGACGGGGTCGAAAGTTTACGCGAGCTTGACGCGGCTCCAAGCGATACTTGCTAACTTTTTTCTAATCATGCTCTCACTAGCCCCCTGTGATTTGAATTCGGATACTGCTGTTGGTTACTTAAGGAATGTCTAGCTAAGGAGGAACACTACTACACATGCGCCGAAGCTTTGCAGAAGTGGAACGGAATCTAACCCCCGAGGTAATCATTGTTAACGAGCAGCTCACTGGAGGTGACGCGAGCTCGAAACAGCTGGCCCAACAGATCGTTGCGTCGGCCCAAGATGCGAAGGGAATCAATACCACCGTCTTGGATGTATCAAAAAACTTCGGACTGGCAGACTATTTTGTCGTTATCTCCGGTCGTTCAGATCGGCATGTGCAAGGGCTCGCAAATAAGATTATCCAATCCGCCGAGGACTCCGGCCACCGTATCTACTCGATCCAAGGACTAGAGCAAGGGCACTGGGTTGTGATTGATACTGTTGATGTCGTGGTACATATCTTCTATGAGCCGCTTCGGGAGCGGTATGACATTGAAAATCTCTGGCGTAACGCCCACAAGGTAAAGCTCCCAATGCCAACGATGGTCAAACGTGAGCCGGTGCTGGCTTAACAGTTTGTAGCCTAGCCAAAAAGGCTTCCAGGCCCAAGCCGTAGCCGGTTAAGCTCACAGGCAAGACCGGTGGCTAGTTGGCACTTCCAGTCGCGCGCAACTTCGGGGCGAGTAGCGCACTTTACAACTGCCCTGCCGTAAAAGATGCTGAGAAGCCACCGCAAGAGCTCTCCGTGGCGGCGGATTTAGCCTGCGCTGACACTACCAATCCGGGTATATGGTGAGGTGCAAAAGGCCCTGCCAGTGCACCTGGCACGGCTGTTGCCGTAAATCACTATGGGGTATTGTTTTGATTCGCATCCGCGAATCAAAAGCGTTTTCCAAAAGCCGGGATTTCGCCACGGACTTGAGGAAAACGCTACAAACGGTCATTACGGCTGGGCTTTGCACTATTGAGCTTTGCACTATGCTATCACGTCTCTCGCGCCTGATTTTCTTCTTTGCCGCTCTCGGGGTAGTCCTCTACACAGTACTACTCAACCGCGAGTCGATGACGGTATATCTCTGGGCCGGTAGCACTTTTACGGCGATGAGTGGTGTGGTGCTGATAGTCACCTTCGCGCTGGGAATCCTCACTGCTTCCTTCGTGGGCCTACTGGTTGG
>JBILUF010000279.1:0-4034 GCA_044371155.1 Bdellovibrionota bacterium | reverse complement strand
GCCTTCTTGTTGATGTAGGTAAAGATCTCGTGCAGATTCAACTCAGAACTTTCAACATGTCGATATCCCCAAAATGGCGGGGTAGGCACCTCACCCAGCACTGGGGTGGCGGTCTTTACGTATTCTTTAGAACGCTCTGCGATGCGAGCTTCGCGTTCATGTCGCATCTCTCCGTGACGTCGCGCCGTGGAATTATCCTGTGTGGTAATCTTTCGCTCTTTGCTGTTGCCGGTGAGCTCCTCCATAATTTGGAGTCCAGAGAAAGCATCAGCACCGTAGAACACCTGACCGGTGGTGTAGGCTCGTTTGAGATCCACCTCTACATAGGCGCGGTTTAAGGCCGCGCCGCCGCAGATCACTGGCACCGATATCCCGCGCCGCGACATCTCTTCTAGATTTTCCTTCATCACCACTGTTGACTTGACCAAGAGGCCTGAGAGTCCAACGGCGGTTGGCTTATGCTCCTCAACGGCTGCAAGGATGGCATCGATCGGTTGCTTAATGCCGAGGTTGATGACCGTGTAGCCGTTATTGGAGAGGATGATATCGACTAGGTTCTTGCCAATATCATGGACATCTCCCTTCACTGTGGCGATGACCATTGATCCTTTTGCTGGGCCACCAAGTTTATCCATGTACGGTTGCAGGTGCGCGACTGCCCGTTTCATTGTCTCGGCAGATTGCAGCACGAATGGAAGCTGCATCTCACCTGAGCCGAATAGTTCCCCAACTGTCCTCATCCCATCGAGCAAGATGGTATTGATGATTGTCAGCGGGGCGTAGCTACTCAGTGCTGTGTCTAAAAGAGGCTCAATACCGATCTTTTTCCCGTCGATGATCCGGCGCTTGAGCACCTCTTCAATTGGGCCCTGATCCGCGTTGGAGTCGGAGTCACTCGCCCCTTTAGCGCCCTGGAGCTTCTCGATAAATACAAATAAGGGATCGTATCCGGGTTGACGGCGGTCAAAGATTAAGTCCTGGGTGAGGGTAACAATTTCAGGGGTGATTTTGTGCAGAGGCAAAATCTTTTTAGAGTGTACGATGCAGGCATCAAGCCCCACTTTAAGGGCCTCAGCTAGAAAGACTGAGTTTAGAATCTGACGTGGATACGGTTTTAGACCAAAGGATATATTGGAGAGCCCAAGGATCGTGCGTGATTTTGGCACATGTTGCTTGATAAGACGCAGTCCTTCGAGGGTATCGATGCCAGCTTTGCGGCTGTCCTCATCGCCCGAGCCAATCGTGAAGGTGAGCGGGTCATAAATCAGGGCATCCGAGGGAATGCCGTGGCGCTTGGTGGCAAGGTCATGCATCCGCTGCGCTACTTCGAGCTTGCGCTGGGCAGTCTTGGCCATACCCTCTTCATCGATAGTAAGAGCTATGAGGGCTGCTCCATAGGTGGCCGCAAGCTCGCATACTCGATCGAATTTCTCCTCGCCGTCCTCTAGGTTAATCGAGTTAATAATCGCCCGGCCTCCGATCCGCTTGAGAGCAGCCTCCAGCACATCTATCTGCGTAGAGTCGACCATGAGCGGAGCGGTGATCTGAGATGAGAAGCGGGTGACAAGCTCGGTCATATCCCGTACCTCATCACGCCCCACATACGCCGTGCAGAGGTCTAGTACATGTGAGCCCTCTTCGACTTCAGAGCGGCCCATCTCAACCATCCGATCCCAATCATCGACCAGGAGTAGCTCACGAAATGCCTTAGATCCGTTGGCGTTGCAGCGCTCGCCAACGATCAGTGGGGAGGTGCCATCTTGGTCGAGTGGCACCGCTGAGTAAGTTGAAGATACATGGGCAGCAAATTGTGGTTTACGCTGGCGCGGGGAGAGGCTTCCGACACGATTATACACCTCACGCATATGAGCCGGGGTGGTGCCGCAGCATCCACCCACCATCGCCACACCGAAGTCCTTAACGAATATCTCATGGTAATCAGCTAGTTCTGTGGGGGTGAGG
Organism: Bdellovibrionota bacterium; assembly: GCA_044371155.1. GTDB lineage: Bacteria > Bdellovibrionota_C > UBA2361 > UBA2361 > UBA2361 > CAZTER01. The sequence goes on along the minus strand of JBILUF010000279.1, from coordinate 2,072 downwards.
TCATACACCGCATGCCCATCAACATTTCGTGGTAAGCCGGCGTTGGGATAGATACACAGTGGACGGGAGCTGGATTGGCCAAGAAACCGCACATTATCCTGCATAAGATCCGGCCCGGTAGCGCAGTTAAGCCCCACCAGATGTACCGGCAACGACTCAAGCACCGTGAGAGCTGCGCTAATCTCAGTCCCCACGAGGAGTGTCCCGGTGGTTTCGACGGTCACAGTACAATTCAGGGGCACTTCTCTGCGGCAGCGTTTCATCGCTTCGCGAGCTGCGATTACGGCGCATTTGAGCTGTAAGATGTCCTGGCAGGTTTCGATATTTAAGACATCAACCCCGCCATCAAGGAGCCCCTGAATATGGGCCAGATATGAGCGGTACATCTCATCAAAGCTGGTGTGCCCGAGGGTCAAGAGTTTTGTGGTGGGGCCCACGGCGCCGCACACAAACCGAGGGAATGTCTTCGCCCCAAAATCATCTGCCACCTCGCGCGCTAGCTGTGCCGATATCTTTGAAAGCTCATAGGCTTTATCGGCTATGCCGTACTCCGCTAGCACGATTTCAGAGGAGCCAAAGGAGTTAGTTATAACGGTGTCACAACCCACCTCAAACATTGCAGCATGGATCTCTTTAATGAGGGTGGGTTTACTAATGCAGAGGTATTCGTTGCAGCCATCGAGACCATGAAAATCATCCACCGAGGGGTTTCGATGCTGAATGCTCGTGCCCATGGCACCGCCAAAGACAATGACTTTCTCTTGGAGGCGGTGAAGGAAGGGTGATTTCATGGCGGCCCTAAGGATTGGCTATATCAAATGGAATAGTGGTGATGGTACCACGGGCTGCGCCAGGGGATAAATGGGGGGAAAACCACAAGGAGGAAGTGTTTCCGCCTAGCGCTGGGTAGGAAGTGCGCGCTGGTATTGAGCCCCCAGTTTTTGATAGTGCGCAGCTGATTCAACCAGATGGGCAAGCTCTGCCTGGGTAAGGGCGCGTACTACTTTAGCTGGGCTACCGAGTGCGAGCGAGCCGGCAGGGATGCGGGTGTTCATTGTTACCAGGGAGTTAGCGCCAATCAGGCAGTGATCTTCAATGACTGCCCCATCGAGGATGGTTGCCCCCATACCGATGATGCAGCGGTGACCAACGGTGCAGCCGTGAATAATCGCGCGATGACCAACGGTAACCTCATCGCCGACAATACAGGCGGTAAGCCCGGTGGAGGTGTGTAAAAGTGCGCCTTCTTGGATATTGGTGCCCCTACCCACTCGGATAGGTTCGATATCTCCTCGAAGCACCGCACCGAAAAAAATCGATACGCCTTCAGCAACGCTGCAATCCCCAATCACCCAGGCATCCGGTGCCACCCAGGTGCCGTCACCAACAGTTGGGGTGTGGTCTTGAAATGTTAGTATCGGCATGAAGAGAGTTGTTGGATGTTAGCGTGAGCCTTCCAGCACCCTATGGGCGGCCTCAATGCAGCGCTCCTTGGATGGAAGCACATGCACCTCAAGTGCCTTGGAGTAGGGCATCGGCACCTCAAGCGAGGAGACCAAGCCCACTGGCGCATCAAGCGAGTCAAATATCTTGCTTTGAATAAGGTGCGCTAGCCAGGCGCCGTAACTGGCGATCTCGTGCTGCTCCTGGATGATAAGGCAGCGGTTTGTCTTCGCAACTGAGTTAAGCACAGCAGCCTCATCCAAAGGCCGAAGGGTGCGAAGGTCAATTACCTCAGCCGATATGCCTTGCTCTGCGAGAGCCTCGGCCACCTGCAGCGTGAGGAATACGTTCTTAGACCAAGAGATGAGGGTGATGTCAGACCCTTCGCGTTTGATATCAGCTACGCCAAGCGGGATGGTGTATTCTCCCTCTGGCACGGGGCCTTTTAAGCTGTAAGTGAGCTCCGACTCAAAGAAGCACACCGGGTTATCATTCCGGATTGAGCTCTTCAAAAGCCCTTTCATGTCGTAGGGGGTAGAGGGCGCAACTACAATCAGCCCAGGCGTGTAGGCATAGTAATGCTCATACGAGCCGGCATGCTGTGCCGCTAGCTGAGAGGCCGCGCCACC
>JBILUF010000278.1:0-4042 GCA_044371155.1 Bdellovibrionota bacterium | reverse complement strand
TTCTATCCCTCCGGGGGGTCTGCCTCCGGCAGACAATCCGGCTGCTCTGACGTGATTTGGTTGTAGGATCATGTATAGTCTTCTCACGGCCCTATAGCTCAGTTGGTCAGAGCAGCCGGCTCATAACCGGTTGGTCCTTGGTTCAAGTCCAAGTGGGGCCATGTTTATCTTGTTTCGAGATCTGCTCTTACCAAAAACTATTCTGGCAAAATGTGGCGGCGCCAGAAGCGCAGGGGCAGCGACCTACACCCTCTAAGGATTTCCGCTGACCCCCACATACCCACACAGAACATGGCTGTCGTTGTTGTTCATCTGTGCTGCTGGAACATCCTGGCAAAATTTATCAAAGTACCTCACACCACCCGTAAAGCACCAACCCCCCGGTTGTATAGCAATGCCTTGAGTTGAAAGTCCCAGGAAACACCAGGAGTCCTTCTTTATTCCACCGGCCCCCTCAATGTTGTAGCAGCTAGCCCCATTTGTGCCGGCTGGAATATTGCACCCACTCGCGGCCCAACCCGATAGCGTGCTCGGAGAGGTAGGATTGGATGCACACCCCGGGCAGCACGAGCCGTTGGTGCAACCCACCTGGATAGGGTTGGTCTGAGGGGGCGTTTGCACCGAGAAAGATACCGTGCTCTGACAATGCTGCGACCAGAAGTTCCTAAAGCACGCAGGTGGCGCCACCTCACGAATGTAGAGGAAGCTATTTGAATACCCTTGCATACACGAAAGTGGAACACTACCAACAGGGTTCGAATACGCGAGGACCCAAACACACGGAAGCGGTGTAGGGATCGGGGTAGGAGTCCGCGTTGGAGTGCGGGTGGGCGTACGGGTTGGGGTCCTCGTAGCAGTTGGGGTTCTGGTGGGAGTTGCCGTTCCCGCTACTGTAGCGGTGCCTGTCGCAGTGGCCGTTGCCGTCGGCGTCGCAACCCCGGTCGCAGTCGCTGCGATAGTGGCAGTTGCTGTGGCTGTGTTTGTTCCCGTAGCCGTAGCAGTCACTGTTGCGGTTGATGTACTCGTTGCTGTCCCCGTTGCAGTAGGGCTGGGTGTAGCTGTGGGCTGCTGAGTATTCGTTGCCGCAGCAGTCGGGGTAGAGGTAGCACTGGCTGTTGCGGTGGCAGTAACTGTCGAGGTCGCCGTCGCAGAAGCAGTGCTCGTGGCGGTAGTCGTCGCAGTTGCTGTTGCAGTCGCCGTGCTTGTTGCTGTCGGAGGTGCAGTAACAGTTGGAGTCGACTCCGGAGTGGCAGTCGGTGTTGGCACCGTCGCCGCAGCCACGACATACGGCTTCCTATACCCAGCGGTACGCACACTAAAACTTTGCGTACCAAAGAAAATCGTGCGCAGATTAAAATTCGCGTGAATCTCGGTTGGATAGATCTGAGCAAGCTCCGCCATGTCAGCCTGCGCAGGGTTAATCGGGTTAGCGCAGTAATCGGTGGGGTTTATCACCTCCGGCGCAAAGGCGACACTCCCCCCACCCTCAAGCACATCTCCTGAGCTCTCAAGGTTTTGACACTTATTCGCATTGCCAATCACCATGCCTAGCCCCGGTACCCTGGCAGAATACCCCGGAGGTAAAAATGCGAACTCAGATGAGCCCGGCACCCCAGTGGAGCCACCGTTAAGAAGGTCGATATACTCCGCCGGTTGGAACTCTACCCAGCTTGCCACACCAATTAGATTAGAGCGAACGGCGCTCGAAAGCTCGTTTCGAGCCGCTACGAATTCTTGATATTTATCAGCCGTGACACCATTCGCTAAGAGATTCACCCCAAGACGAGGATCTGTTGCCGCCTTGCGAAGCCCCCGATCAAGTGCGTGCCGCACCGAGATTTTTGCAAACGCAATCCGGCTAAAATCAATCGAGAGAAGGACTAGAACGATTATAATCGGCAGCACGATAGCCGCCTCCACAAGAGTGGCTCCGCTCAAAGGCCCCCTAGCCCGCCGCTTGAAACGACTCAACTGCACCCCAACTCCACTCCCTTTTCAACACCCCCGTACTGTCTCAATTTTGACACAGGTCATCAAGGGGGAGTTGATTCAGATAAACCTCTGATTCAACATACCTTTGGGATCCCGAAAAGGGCTTAGTTAACACAGGGTATTAGGGTAAGCGTCCTATCAACCTTAACAAAAATAAAACCGCAGCGATTTTACTTGTTTCCCTGCCTGATAAAAATCGCCTCGCCGATCTTCTCAAAGGCGTTTTGATACACCACTGAATCGTCTATCGGAGTGTCATCGGAGGCATTTTGCCCGTAGTAGCCAGAGCGTTTTTCTCTCTCGACAAAGTTAAGCCTTACCCTAGTTGACCCGGGCTTCATCTCCTCAATCGAGGCCGTCACCGCCGTGCGCTGCTCGGTGCGGATATTCCCTAGTATTGCCGCAAAGACAGCTTTCCCCGAGCTATCTTCCTTATTCGGGGACTCAGCCGTAATAAACCCAGTCTCAAGACTAGCCGACCCAATCAGATACCCAAGGTCCTGGAACACCGACATCACCGAGTTAAACGCCACCTTCTTTTCAGCCTCGAAGGTGCGGGCCTGAATCGCCTGCAGCTCAAGCGAGGTCTTTTGCGGCTTGGCTTTTGGAGCACAGCCCGCCAGCACCGCCACACACGAAAGCAACGCCACCATCAACTGCTTCATCGCTGCCACCCCCTAGAAAGAGGAATACCGAGAGGAGAAATCCACCACGGTCTTAATCCCCTTGACCTCTTTGAATTTTATAATAAGCGTCATCGTCCTGCTGGACTGCTCAAAACCCGATGACCCCGTGCTGCCACCAAGCAAGATGATCGTGGCATAGGCCGAATTGGACGCGCTGCTACCCACCGTTGCATGCTTCTGATAGGTCCACACCTCCTCGCCATCAGCGTTCTGCGTCACTAAATTCGGCGCCCCAAATACCTCCACCACCTCTGCCTGCTGCGTGATCCCTTTCTTAAGGGTCAGACTCACCTGGCCAGCAGTGAGATTGCTCTTGCCGATTGGGTCAGTGGAGGGGTCAGCAATTCTGGCGCAGCCACACACCAAGACGAGCACCGCAGGGATTAAGTATTTCATCGGATAGTCTCCAAAGTTCACTCACAGACTAGCCACACCCACCCCACCTTGCAATCAACATAAGCGAATGCCCGTGCAATCGGTGGTAAAGAGAGCCTATCTACAAGCTGCTTGGACCTGAGCATCGGAGAGTCCCGATTTTTTCATTGAGAGGATCTGGTCGGTAGAGCAGACTCCGGCAGCCCGTTCACTCTTCACACCACCCCGCGGCTGGGAGGCCGAGTTGGCGATTGGGGCCAGATCCGGCTGGCTTGGGACATTGGAGTTATGCGCTTTTACCGTTTGCTCCGGCCCCTCTTCCCGATGGTATGCTAACTCCCCAAGCTCCTTACGCCCCATAACTGAATCAAGCTTATCGACCTGAAATGCTCCTGACTTGCCCGTTTCGGCAACAGCCGCTTCCGCAACCGAGCCAAGTGGCCCAAAGAGGGCTGCAGCGATTTTTTGGCCTTTACGGGCTTTAACTCGGAGATAGAGTTCCGCCCCGGGCGCGAGAGTCACTGACTCCTTCCAAGCCCCAAAATCCATTTCATCATCTACTCGAATGTCATAATTCCCAGCAGGAAGATCCTCCCAGAAGAAGGCGCCGTACTCGATTGTCCCGATAACCTTTTCGTCTATAGCAATACGCGCTGCCCTGAAGTCGGGCTTGAGGAAAAAAATCCGCCCGCCCCCTGCTGGGATAGGCGGAATGTTACCTTCAATATCCTTGAGTTTTGGACCCTTAACAGCGCAGGCAGAGAGACAGAATAAAATCAGAGAGGGGGCCAATATTCTCCGCATACTAAACTCACGGTAGAGGGTTGTGGTTGTTTCTCAACTAAATGAGACGCCGATGCCCTTCAACTATTCGCCTCAATCAAGGCGTGATAGCGGGGGTTTTCGTACACCTATCGGACAGCAATATCCGGGGCAAAACCAACAATGAAATCAACGATGCTTTGGCGTTGAATATCAACAAAGCCCGA
>JBILUF010000020.1:0-13373 GCA_044371155.1 Bdellovibrionota bacterium | reverse complement strand
GCCAGCGGGAAGAAAGCTCCACTGGGAGACCCTCTCGCGGGCTCGCGCTATTGAGAATCAGGCTGCACTGATTGCAGTCAATAGAACAGGCGAGGGCGGGGGGCTGACCTATCACGGTGGCTCAGTAGGATATGACCATCAGGGTGTCACCCAGTTTTTGCTCGATGACAGGGCTGATATTGGGATGATGACGGTGCGTCAAGAGGAGGTCGCTACCTGGCGCAGTCAATTCTCCGCATTGGCAGACAGACGAGAGCACTCCTTGTTTCCGCCGGAGGAGCGATGAAGTTTCAAAAGATGCATGGCTGCGGGAATAGCTTTATTGTGGCGCATGTCACGAAGGTCTCTGATGCGCTTTGGTGGCGTGAGCGTGCTGCGATGCTGTGTCGTCCTCATTTCGGAGTGGGTGCGGATGGAGTGTTGCTGCTGGTGTTGGCCGAAGGCAAGCCTCAATTGCGTGAGCCCATTGAGGTGGTGATGATTAACCCAGATGGTTCCTCTATGGGTATGTGCGGAAACGGAATCCGCTGTGTGCTGCGCTACCTTTTTGACCGTGGAGCGCTGCCCGATTCATACACGCTGCCGGTAGAGTTTTTGGTGGAGGGGCGACGAATTACCACCCAGTCATCGAATCTAGGGAAGACCGTTCAAGTCGGTATGGGGCGGCCAGAGATCCTCTCTCTGGCATGGGGCGTTGAGGCAGCGTTTGAGAGTGTCACGCTAAAGCGCGGTGAGCAGTTCTCTGGGGTGCGGGTGTCGATGGGTAATCCGCACTTTGTGATTTTTAGCTCTGCTGCTCTCGATGCGGCTGAACTTGCCAGGATGGGAAGCGAGATCGAAAGCCACGATTTTTTCCCAAACCGCACTAACGTAGAGTTTGTGCGGGTAGAGCAGGATGGCTCGCTTTCAGTGCAGGTGTGGGAGCGAGGAGCAGGCGCTACCTTAGCCTGCGGCACAGGAGCCTGTGCTGCGGTGGTTGCAGCCGTCCATACCGGCCAGGTCAAGCATACCACCACCGTTCATATGCCAGGCGGGGATCTCACTGTTGAGTGGCAAGGTGGGCAGTCAGAGGTGTTTCTAACGGGCCCAACTGAGGTGGTATTTGCGGGTTGTCTGGGCTCTGAGCTCCCTAGCTCCTAACGCCGTAGCGACGTGCGCTGCCGAGAGTGAAAAAATAGAGCATGAATCATCCACCAATCTTCACCCCTTCCCGCAAAGCAGCCTTAGAGACGCTAGAGCGATTTGTTGAGCGGGTGCCACAGTATGCACAGCGTCGAAACTTTGTAACCCCTACATTGTCTGAGGTTTCATGCCTATCGCCCTACATCAGACTACGACTGATCTCGGAGGAGGAGGTGCTAGCGGCAGTCCTTTCGCAGCATCGTTTTGGGGCCGCCGAGAAATTTATCCAAGAGGTGTGCTGGCGAAGTTACTGGAGAAACTGGTTGGAGCTTAATTCAGCAGTGTGGTGTGGATATGAGCAGACACTCGCTGCATTTGCTGACAAAAAAGATCCGCAGGTGACTGCCGTATGCGAGGCTGCTTCAAAAATCCCAACCCTGAACCACTGGGTAGAGGAGCTAACTCGCACAGGGTATCTACACAATCATATCCGGATGTATTTCGCCTCAATCTGGATCCACACCCTAAAACTTCCCTGGGCGTTGGGTGCTGAGTTTTTTATGCAGCACCTCTATGACGGGGACCCAGCATCGAATACTCTTTCGTGGCGCTGGGTTGCGGGTCTTCACACCGTTGGTAAAACCTACCTTGCAAAAGCAGAAAATATCGAGTTTCACACCGGTAAGAGGTTTGATTCAGGTGGTATCTCCCTCGCCACTAGTCCCGCTGCGATTGATGACTTTATCCCGGAGGATAAAGAGCCAATGATTGCGTGTGATTTAATCGAATATTCGGATACGCCGTATATCATCGTTGCAAGTGATGAGGAGTTATCCCTTGAGACCGTGATTCCACGCCAAGCTTTGGTGCGATCACAGGTGATATTTGTTCCAACTGAGCTTAGTGTTGCCCCGGCGGTAAAAGTGTTTCGTGCTGAAGCACTAAGCGATGCAATTGCTCGATTGACCCATGTAGGGGCGAAGGTTGCGGTGTATTCCCAAACAGCCGCAGAGGATAATACACTTCAAGTGACACCGGAGGCGAGCTGCCTGGTATACCTACCATCGATCGGTAAGTCGCGACACTCTGTAGTGATGGCCACACACCAGATTTTTGGTGTGGAGAGGTCTATCCGGTACACTAGGCATCGCTGGGATCTCTCCGCGCAGTTCCCTCGCGCCACCGGATTTTTCCCTTATTGGAATCATATACGGAAAGTTCTAGAGAAACGTTATGCAGGTAGTCTGGCTTAAGCGCGACATTCGGCTGCATGATCATGTGCCGCTGATCGAAGCACTCGGCACCGGGGAGCCAGTGGTGCTGCTCTATGTGTTGGAGCCTGACTATGTAAAGCAGCCGGATACAAGCAAACTTCATTTGTGGTGGATTACCTCATCTCTCAAATTCTTAAATGAAGAGCTTCAACACCTCGGTGCAAACCTTACCTATTTCAAGCTTCCGATTATTGAGGCGCTTGAGCGGGTGCGATCGTATGGGAGCTTTACGCTACACTCTCACCAAGAGACGGGAAATCTCTGGAGCTTTGCGCGGGACAAAGAGGTGGCAAGGTGGTGCAGGGCAAACGGAGTACACTGGAAGGAGCATCTGCAGTTTGGAGTGTTTCGCCGATTAAAGGATCGAAGCGGTTGGAGTAAGCGACGAGATGACCTGTTTTCAGCCAGAATTCTTCCAGCCCCCGATTGCTCGAGGATTCTTGCGATCCCAGATGAAGAGTTGACGGTCATTTCCCGGGACGACGGGGGCGCGCTTAATACTCTTGTGCCAGGGGAGAGAGCAGGTGAGGTGCTCTTAGAGTCGTTTCTTAAAGAGCGGCACCGAAAGTATCTCGTGAACATAGCAGCGCCCGCCGAGGCAGCTGAGTTTAGCTCACGGCTTAGTCCTTACCTCGCCTTTGGAAACCTATCTTTAAAGCGTGTCATTCAAAGCACCCAGGTTGCCGCTCGCGGAGGCTATGGTGCGGGATGCAATCGTCGTGCCCTCAATGCATTTCAAAGTAGACTTTATTGGCACTGCCACTTCATTCAAAAACTTGAGTCAGAGCCTGCCATTGAACAGCGCGATTTTAACCCGGCATTTTTAGGGATGCGGGCGCCGTTTCATAATGAGTTTTTTTTGACCCAGTGGCAGGCTGGATGCACCGGCTATCCCTTTGTTGATGCCTGCATGCGATCCTTGAAAGCCACTGGTTGGATAAGCTTTCGGATGCGAGCGATGCTAGTGAGTTTCGCAAGTTACGACCTTTTACTTGACTGGAGGAAGTTTGCGCACTTTCTGGCCCGTGCCTTTATCGACTACGAGCCGGGTATCCACTATTCGCAGATCCAGATGCAGTCTGGAACGACAGGAATTAACGCCACTCGGATGTATGATCCGGTTAAGCAGGGTTATACCTTTGACCCCAGTGGTGACTTTGTAAGGAGGTGGGTGCCAGAGCTTAAAGGTGTGCCAACTCTTTATATACACGAGCCCTGGAAGATGAGCGCCGAGCAGCAGCGAGAGCACGGATGTATTATCGGCACCCACTATCCAGCCAGACTTGTTGATCACAAGGAGGCTATCAAGCGAGCGCGAACGCTGCTCGCGCACTATCGGAATGCGCCACGTTTTAAAGAGATGAATGCAGCCGTTCTAGCGAAGCACGGCAGTAGGAAAAAGGCTCGCACGGCCAAAAAATCGAAGGTAGGAAGGCAGCTTTCGCTTTTTGGAGTTGATGCGGGTTAGTCCAAATCTATTCATAGGAGCGCGTAAGAGATCTTTGAACTCCCTACCGATTCCCCGCAGCCCCAGGTAATTGAGTTCTTTCTCTAGGTCTGACTCAATAAATCTGCGCTTTACCATAACCCATATAACGCTTTTAAGGAGAGATTTGATGGCTTGAAATACCTGTGTGACTGCGGAGCTAATTCAATGATTTTGCAGTGTTTTATCAAACAATCAGGAGCATCCTAGATCGAGCACTAACGTTGGACAGAGTTACTGGCGCTAGTAGCGAGCCCAGCCGATTTGTCGCTGAAGCAAGCACCTCGGTCTTTATTAACGCGGGGGCTCTGGTATAGTCCCTCCCCCGTGCGGAGCCATCGAGGTATTCGAAGGTGCTGCTAGTATTCAATCTGTCCAGAAAACAAATGTGTCCAAAGGGAGTTATTCAATGAAGAAGCACCTGATTATTTCGGCGTGCGCGCTAGGCCTTGGCATCAACACCAGTGTGGTCGTTGATGCAAGCGCAGAGACGCTTTGCGTACGCACCACCTCAAGCCGTATTGCTCGGCCATCCGATCGTGCCCCAGTAATTACTCGCGTCGACAGAGTTAGGATTGTAGCCGATGGGGTGAACTGCCCAGCCGGGTATACTAGCGCTGGAACTTTGATGTCATCTAATCAGGTGAAGAATATCTCCAATGCTGTTTTTATCGAGGCATTGCAGAGTGTCCAGACTGCTGGAGCAACTGGCCCACAGGGACCTAAGGGTGACTCCGGAGCAGCCGGGGCAGTTGGCCCACAGGGTCTGACAGGTGATGTTGGACCACAAGGCCCACAGGGCGAGCAGGGCATTCAGGGTGAGCAGGGGCTTACCGGTGCTGTTGGCGCTCAAGGCCCACAGGGTCTGACAGGTGATGTTGGACCACAAGGCCCACAGGGCGAGCAGGGCATTCAGGGTGAGCAGGGGCTTACCGGTGCTGTTGGCGCTCAAGGCCCACAGGGTCTGACTGGTGATGTTGGACCACAAGGCCCACAGGGCGAGCAAGGAATCCAGGGTGAGCAGGGACTACAAGGTGCCCAGGGAATTCAGGGCGAGCAAGGCCCAATCGGCTTGACTGGTGATGTTGGACCGCAAGGCCCACAGGGCGAGCAAGGAATCCAGGGTGAGCAGGGACTTCAAGGTGCCCAGGGAATCCAGGGCGAGCAAGGCCCAATCGGCTTGACTGGTGATGTTGGACCGCAAGGCCCACAGGGTGAGCAGGGACTTCAAGGTGCCCAGGGAATCCAGGGCGAGCAAGGCCCAATCGGCTTGACAGGTGATGTTGGACCGCAAGGCCCACAGGGTGAGCAGGGACTTCAGGGTGCCCAGGGAATCCAGGGCGAGCAGGGACCAGTTGGACCGCAGGGCCCAATCGGCTTGACCGGCGACGTTGGACCACAAGGCCCACAGGGAATCCAAGGCGAGCAGGGACTACAGGGTGCCCAGGGAATCCAGGGCGAGCAAGGCCCAGTTGGTCCTCGTGGACCGGCGGGGATTGTAGCAATCGATTCTTGCTATACTAGGACTCTTTCGAGTTTTGGGTCGGGGCGTGAGGCGCAGTCTGTTTACTGCAATAATCCAGCAACTGAGTATGTTCATCATGTTGGATTCTCGGTAGATAACTATAACGCACGAGTAGTTGAAGAGACGCTCGAGTTTTCGGACGCAGGCAGCACGTTGTATACGCACCCGGTTGGTGCAACGGTGCTATCCATCAATCCTAATGAATTAGAAGACTACACCCTATCGGTGACGGCGCTATGCTGCCCAGTCTCTGTTCCTTAATTAGGATAGATACTAATTAGGATATAGACCTGTTAAATTAGTGAGCCCCGGTGCGGTTTAAACTCCGTACCGGGGCTCACTTTTTCTATCTATGCTCTGGCTACTGAGCGCGATTCTCCACTTGCCTCAATATTTGATGTTACCAACCGGGGGTTTTCCTTCATAACTAAGGAGCAAGACCAGCGAGAGCTGACGAATTTGGTGAGCTTTCCATAGCTCCTTAGAGAATCATCAGGGGTTGTGCGGCTGCTAGGGCGCCAGGTGAATACTGAGTGCTGCAACGGTGATTAAAGAAGAGGGGTTGTAGATGTCACCTTCCCATTCAAATAGAAATAATCCCAATCCCTCAGGCTGTGAAGGAGCTTCGCTTACAACGCCAACGGGGGTGGTAAAGGCGCTCGATGCTCTTTTGGCCCGCTTTCCTGGCATACCCAAAGAGGATAAAGCCCTCCTCGAGCTCTCCTTGCCACCGGCCCCAAAGCCGGGCGCAGCACAGGCTGAGGATATAAAGGCAAGATTTGATAATCTTGCTGTGCTAGTCACGGCGCTATTGCACAAATCAGAGGCGAGTGGACGTGAGAGAGAGTCTTTGTATAGGCAGATTAGAGAGATGCATCGGAGGCCGCATGATCCGCCAGCTAGCCCAGAGGAGCCAAAGTCTAATTCGACTGTGATGAATCGCGCTCTCCCCTCCAACTCTGAGGTGCGCTTAGATACGATGGCTGGAGTTGTAGAGGCTCTCGATCAGATCCTGGTGCACTTTCCGGATGTTTTGGGCTCGGAAGTTTCGCACTGGTTTGCGCTGCCGGCAGCGGCAAAACCAGGTGCTAGCGCCTCTGGAGATTTTACAGCACGGCTGCATGCGATTTCGGTGCGGATTACTGATCAGCTTTTTAATGTTGAGGCGAATGGTCGAGAGACTCGATATCTCCGCCGCTTACTAGAGCAGAGTAAGAACCGGCGAGATAATCCTCCGAATGGGGATGGAGAGCCAGAGCGGTAGGGCCTTAAGTAGTCTTGAGCTGTGTAAGCTTCCGCGCAACCGTTAGAAACGGAATTAGTAACGATTTAGAGCTGTAGGAGTCTATTGGCGACCTGCTTTGCTTGCAGCGCAAGTTCCCGGATCGCGGTGCTCTCCCACAGTGTGCCCCGTAGCGCGGTGCCCAACACATAGAGCTGACTTGACTCCCCTGATGCGGTCGGTCGAAATCCGATGCCTAGATTATCTTGCTCGATAAACGTATCAGCCAGCAGCCCCTCGATCAGTGGACTTTGCCAGCTATGAATAGTGCGGGCCGGGCCGGTGCAAAGAAACAGATGGGAGCCGGTTAGTTTTAGAATATGCTCCCCTCCACGTTGACGCACGGTGATGGTCACCCCTGATGCGTCCGAAGCAGCGTTAGCAATACTGCCGGCATGAATAGTGAGTTGTCCTGAAGCGATGAGCCTTTGAATCAACGCATGGATTGTCGGTGCTATCCGATGGCGGTGGATCTCCCAGTAGGGGGAGAGGTGCCTAATGAATCGCTGCTGCTCCGTCAGTGAAAGAGACTGCCAGAGTGATTGATGGGAGGGCCGAAGGGTATCAAGCACAATCTGCCACGGTTCCCCTCGGATGGCCGCAGCTGCGATCTGCTGTCTAAGCGCACGCACTAGTCCCGCTAATGAGCCCATCGGAGGCGTAAGTTTTGTATCGGGCACCTGGAGTGGATCGCTATGATGGGTGTGGGGTACAAGGCCGTGACGTGAGATGCAGTGAATTTTGCCGCCGTATCCCAGGGCGTGCAGTTTTACTACAACATCTATCGCCGTGAGGCCGCTTCCTACGCAGAGGACAGCCGCCCCAAAAGGGGAGGGATCAGTTGGTAGCACTTGCCAGGGGTTGATGATCTGTTGCGACGGGATCTGTGAAAGCGAAGGCGGTAGGGTCGGTGGTGGGTTGCCGAGGGCTAGGACAAGGTGATCAAACTCCTCTACACCAAAAATCCCCGAGGCTGCCCAACTGTTGTGTGTACGGTGGGCTCCTTGAACATCGGCGCGAACGAATTCAACGCTGCCGTGCTCGGATTCCTGGGTGGCTCGGGCAAGAAGCTCACAAATAAACTCACCATAGAGCTCTCGCGGCAGAAAAGACTGCGGGGTAATGGCGTCTTCTTGTAACAGCGGATGGTTAGCATGGGCGCTCGCCCAGTCAAAAAACAACGTAGGCTCATCCGGTAGTGGGCTCATGCGAGCAGCCGGGACATTAAGCAAAATCTCCCGCCCTTTGGCTGAATAGGCGACGCCACGGCCGACATCGCAGCTCCGCTCAAAGAGAGTTATCGCCAGCGGCCTGCCGGAGCGAAGAAGGTGGATAGCCACAAGTGCTCCACACACTCCGCCGCCAATGATTCCAATTCGCTCCCGTATCATTTGCTCTCTATATAAGTGCGTTTGCCTAGGGCCATGACTTTACCCCGGAATCGGGGTACACCACTACGGTGTATACCAGGGACCGCCCAGCCCATGCACCATCATAAGCCCCTTACCTTTCGCGACGTCTTTCGATTCTGGCTGCCGCTGAGTCTTAACTGGCAGATGATGGCGGCTGAGGGGCCGGTGATTGCTGCTGTAGTTGCACGGCTCGCTGCCCCCGAGATTAACCTAGCCGCCTTTGGAGTAGCCTTTGCGTGGGCGCTCATAATTGAATCTCCGGTGATCCCGCTCCTCAGCGCTAGCGCTGCACTTTGCCGTGATGTTCCGTCGTTTTATCAGCTACGACGGTTTATGTGGCAGCTAAACGGTCTGTCCACGGTGCTGCAGATAGTATTTGTCACTCCTCCTGTTTTTAACTTTATCACAGGCACGATCCTCAACCTGCCACCGGATGTCGCCGCACTGGCGCATCAGGCAAGCATTATAATGATTCCGTGGTCAGCGGCGATTGGATATCGCAGGTTCTACCAAGGTGTAATGATTCGGAGTGGGATGCCTCGGAGTGTGGCGGTGGGCACTGCTGTGCGGATGGGCGCGATGTTAATTGCGGCAGTTGTACTCCTTTCACATGGAGCACTTCCTGGCGCATCAAGTGCGTGTGTGATTCTGATTACAGCCGTTCTTGCGGAAGCGATAGCTAGTCGAGTTATGGCACGACCTGCCTTGCGGCGACTTTTTTCGGAGTGTACCACTGAGGCGGCAGTAATGAGTCATGCCGCTTTAGTGAGATTCTATACCCCACTTACTGTCACAGTCCTTTTGGGGATGGGTATTCAGCCACTTACTACACTTGCGCTCGGGCATTCGGCGCTACCAGTCGAATCATTGGCGGTGCTGCCGGTGGTGAATTCTATGGTGTTCTTTATCGGCACCTCTGGGAATGCGATGCAGGAGACAGCGATTGTGCTGGTTGGGGAGCGGCTTGAGCAGTATAGGATTCTTCAAAGGTTCACCTGGATTCTCGGTGGCGCGCTCACTGTAGCTCTGGCTGTGATTGTGCTCTCTCCGTTGGGGACGTTCTTATTCCAGTCTGTATTGGGGCTTCCTGGGCCTCTTGTGCCTTTAGCGCTCATTGCCGCGCAGTGTGCTATTGCGATACCGATGCTACGTACTTGGGAGGTTTTTCAGCGTGCGGTGTTGATAAAGGCCAAGAGCACCGCGCTAGTAACCTGGGTGGCGGTGGTGGAGATTCTGGCTATCGCAGCGGTGCTCTATCTTTTAACTCAGTATTATTCGGTGGTGGGAGCATTTGCGGCCCCGCTCAGTCTGGCGCTGGCTGCTTCCTTGGCTGTGGCGCTACTGATTAAATCCTTCAGCTGGGTTGAACGCTCGACACCGTCTGGATCTTAATCCAGGTAGTTGAGAGCAGACTGAAGCCACGCTTTTTGTCTCAGACCAGCATAGGGGGCGAGGATGGGGCAAATTTTCGCTGGAAAATGCCCAACACCGAGTATATCCTGAGTAACAGATTAGACAGGGAGGATGCGATGTTTTTGAGTCCAAGAGTGGTTGCGATGGTGGTGGCAGCCAGCATGCTTTTCGGCTGCGGCCCGGTATATAATACGACCTACTCATACACCCCTCCAAAATCTGCTGAGGGCCGCGCCTGCACCTTTCAGTGCAACCAGATCCAGATTCAATGTCAGCAGCTTGAGGATATGAACCGCGCTCGTTGCGAGGATGAGGCGCAGCGGCGGCAGCGGCAGTGTGAGTGGGACCTAAGGGTCACTGAGGGCAGGAAGCCCAAGTGGTATGAGTGTGGCAATGATAGCTGCTATGCAAACTATGCCCGATGTGAACAAACCTATCGCGCCTGCTATCAATCCTGCGGTGGTCAGATTTCGGCAGACACTCGATGTGTGGCGAACTGCGACAAGATCCCGCCCGGTGAGCGTCGCTAATCCCTAATTTAGGGGGGAAGCTCGCTGCGTGAGAGCTAGTGTTCGCTAGATCCACGGGCGTGGCGGGAGCCAATTCGAACTTTATTCCAAGAGAGCTGGTTCGACTTGGTCGCAAGGCACCCTCGCTCAGGGTTCCATTCGACTCGCGGTGGAATGGCGCGAGTCGAATGGAGGTGGCTTGCGACCGGCGTAAACCCTACGGCTCAACGAGGGTGAACTCGCCATTTGTAACCCTGAATATATGGACTGGTCGTGGAGCTGAGCCCTGTGGGGTCATCGTTATCGTGCCTGAGGCACCTTCGAAGTTTCGAGTGGCGCGAAGGGCATCTTTTATCTGGGCACGGTCGGTGGTGTGTCCGGCCGCGGCTGCAACTAACTTCACTCCGTCATACCCCCACGCCACGAACTGAGCCTGGGATAGTTTTGCGTTGAATTTTTTCTGATAGCTTTCGGCCATTCGGATAGCTGCTGCTGAATCCGGCGCTCCCGTCATCGTCTGATACACCCCTTCAAAGATTTGGGGGTGGGTTTCAAGGTATTCGTCCGTAACGATATCAGAGGTGACGAAGGGGGCGGACACCTTCATCTGCTGCGCCTGTTCAAAGAAGGCGATGATGTTGCCATCGATTGGAGCATAGATCACGTCAGGCTTTGATGCTGTAACCTTGGCCAGGACGGTACGAAAGTCGTTTTCGTCAGGATTGAGCGAATGGCTTCGAATGATGGTGCCTCCTAGCTCTTTGAATCGCGATTCAAAGAACTTTGCGACATAGTGCGACCACTCTGTGTTCGACCCCACCACTGCCGCAGTCTTGGCTTTCAATGTTTGATATGCAAATTTAGCCGAGCGCGCTCCGCTACTCGGAGCCCAAGGTCCAATACCAAACAGATACTCTCCGAGTGCCTCGATCTCGGGAGATGAGTCCCAAAGCACGATGCCTGGTACATGATCACGCTGCAAAACAGAGCCCGCCGCCTTCGCTTCAGTGGCTGTTGAAATTAGCACGGCAGAGACTTTATCGATTTGAGAGAGTTTTTTTGCGCCACTATTAGAGAGGATTGGCTTATACTGTGTGTCTTCGATGATAAGCTCGATGTTTCTTCCTCCCACTCCTCCGGCTGAATTGAGCTCCTCTGCCGCAAGCTCTGCGCCCTGACGAAACGCCATCCCTTGCACCGCGAACTCCCCAGTTACATGAAAGAGTGCCCCAATCCGTAACGGACGAGGTCGTTCACAGAGTGCAGCGCTTGGAGCGACAAAGCACAGCGCTAGCAGGAAGCGAAGTAATCCATTTTTCACTCTGATGCTCCTTGGCGGTTGCATGGCTAACGTGGTGAAGGTAGCAGCGCATGGTGATTTATTGAAGTGTAATTTCAACGGGATACCAATCCCATATAGTCAAAGCTCTTTTAAGCATTACTTTTTTCTATACATGAAAGGGAGGGGCAAGTGTTGGAAATGCTTGAACGCATGGTTAGTTATTCAGGTGAAGATATGCGGCGCAACTTCGTCTATACTGCTGGCGGACTTGCGAAACGGCTTTTGCCGCAGACCAAAGGGATTTTAAATTTATGATCAAACGAATCGTACTCTTCTTACTCACCAATATCTTAGTAATGGTGACTATCTCCATTCTCCTAAGTGTTTTGGGAGTTGGGCCGTATATGACGGCGCGCGGAATTGATTACTCCGCCCTCATGATGTTCTGCTTGGTCTGGGGTATGGGAGGCGCGTTTATATCCCTTGCAATGTCCCGAATGATGGCCAAGTGGATGATGGGGGTGCAGGTGATTGATCCCAAAAATCCTGGGCAGTTTGCCTCGCTTGTTGAGATGGTTACTGAGTTGTCGCGCTCCGCGCAGCTTCCGGTGGTGCCTCAAATCGGAGTGTACCAGAGCCCAGAGATAAACGCGTTCGCTACCGGCCCATCCAAGCGGCGCTCTCTGGTGGCGTTTTCAACGGGCATTCTGCACCAGATGAATCGCGAGGAGCTTGCGGGCGTAGCGGCGCACGAGATCGCACACATTAAGAATGGCGATATGGTCACGATGACCCTCTTGCAGGGTGTCGTGAACGCATTTGTTATGTTCCTATCTCGTGTAATTGCATTCGCGCTAAGCCAGAATGTCAAAGAGGAAAATCGCCAGATGGTGAACTGGGTCACTGTATTGGTGCTGGATATCGTGCTGACTTTGCTTGGCTCTATTGTGGTGTTTTGGTTCTCGCGTCAGCGAGAGTTTCGAGCTGATGCAGGAGCTGCGGCCATCGGCGGCCGCGGTCGGATGATTGCAGCGTTGGAGTCTCTGCGGCGTGTCCATGGCACACGCTCTGATGAATCCGCGCAAAGCGAGGAGGCGTTTAGCACCATGAAGATCTCCGGAAAGAGTGGTGGATTGATGGCGCTGCTTTCTACGCACCCCTCCCTAGAGGAGCGGATTAGCCGGTTGCAAAGCTACGCCTAAACTGAAGCTGAGAGTCCGCGTCGGCGCGGCTATCGGGTACCAAATGAAACGGGCTCCCCAGGGAGCCCGTTTCATTTGGTGAGGCCACAAAACCTATTTAGTGGTGATGTCCGTCGCCGTCATGGGCGTGACCGTGTTCAAGCTCTGACTGGGTGGCGGCGCGCAGCGAGACTATCTCGACTTCGAAGTGTAGATTTTGACCAGCCAGCGGATGGTTGGCATCGACCGTCACAGAATCGCCCTTTAGCTCTGCTACTCGCACAACGACCGGGTGGCCCTTCGCATTTGAAAACTCGAATAACGCGCCAACCTCAAGCTGAGCCTGATTCGGAAATTGATTCCGCTCGACGACAGAAGTTAGCTTGGGATCATACTCGCCGTAGCCATCTGCTGGAGTTATTGATACCGAGAGTTTGTCGCCAACCTTCTTGCCTGCCAGTGCATTCTCAAGGCCAGGTACGATTTGGCTGTGCCCGTGCAAGTAAAGCAGCGGGTCTTGTCCCTCGGAGGAGTCGAGCACCTCTTTCTTGTCGTCGCGCAGGGTGTAGTGGATGCCCACCACGTGGTTAGCCGAGATTGGGTCTGACATAGCTGCGTTCCTTTGCGGAAGGTTAAGTTAAATTTCAATCTCGATCCCAAGCTCCACCACCTGGTGGGCTGGGATCTTAAAGAATGTGGCAGCGCGGTAGGCGTTGCGTGTCATAAACGAGAATAGATGCTCTCTCCAGATTGCCATGCCGGGGATTGGATTGGCAATTAATGTTTCGCGGCTCAGGAAATAGGTGGTGGTGATTGGATTCAGCTTGAGCCCTTGCTCGGCACATAGCCGCATCGCTTCCGGAATATTCGGGGTATCCATAAACCCG
>JBILUF010000019.1:0-13420 GCA_044371155.1 Bdellovibrionota bacterium | reverse complement strand
CAAATTCCGAAGGTCCTACGCGACCGCCAATTCTTTGTGCGGGTGCTACAGCGATTTGAGGATCTTTTAAACGCGAGCAAGAGCCTTTATCAACCAATCTTGGTCTGTGAAGCTGGGGCAGATCCAAAAAACTTAGAGATCTGTCTCTCCGAGCTTACGAAGCTTGCGCCGAAGCTCAACATGCCAGTGATTCTTGTTGGCCCGAATGCTGATGAATTCGAGCGCGATCTAGATAAGTTGTTCCCGGCCGCCACCACACTTAACATCCCCTACTCACCAAATGAGATGGTGGCTGCTGTTACCTATATCTGCCGGACCCATCTTGAGAGGACTAAGCGCACCCCAAGCGGCCGCATCATCGCGCCGCTATTTGACGAAGGGCAAGCAACCCCCGCCAGCGCGCCACAAGAGACTCCTGCCCAGTCCAGCGAAACAGCCCAAACCCCCGCGCTGATCTTTAAACAGCTCGAAAAACTAAGTCTGTTTGGTAAACAGCTTGGTGGCCAGACATTTTGCTCCTCCGAGCTGTCACTAGAGTTCCTTGCTGAAGAGGGGCTTTTGCCTAGCTCCCAATCCGCACTGGAAGCAATTCATGCGCTCTGCCTTGAGGCAGGCAAGTGGGGAAGGCTGCAGATGGCACGCACCTCATTTATGGCGCAGTCGATTGTATCGACCCTGAATCCAGATGCGGCCTTGAAGGAGAACGTCAAAATCTGCGGATTTCTTTACGCCTGGTCATTTGCTGCCAGTAACCCGCTCCTTTTGCAGCGTCCATATTTTAATGATGAGAACGACTCGTTCAGAATGGAGCTCTGCAGCCGCATTAAAGACAGCGCCATGACTATTCTCTCAAACCTCAGACTTGAGGACTCAAGTAAAGTTGTGGCTACCATGGCACGCATGGTAGGTCGGGAGCTTGAGCCTGCCGACGATGATGTGTCTGTAATCGGATCGGCTTTAATGGCTGCGGACCTCTCAAGCCGGGTCTGCTACTTCGGTGGCCCATGGAATCCGCGCAAAGCTCACTCATTTTTAAAGAGCCTCAAGAAATCGCCGCCGCCTGAGATACACCCCACAGTGCTCTCATGCATGGTGAAGATAATCGCCGAGTCGCTTTCCAGCCGCACTCCGATAGTGAGCCTTAGAAAAGATCTGCGGTTCAACAAGGAGTTCCTGGCATTTATTCGTTCCGAGGCCAAAAAGCCCGTGGCACAGGGGGAGCGGCGCGTGGCACTGGCGTCGTTGATTCCCGGCATGCGCCTGTCTCAACCGCTTCGCTCACTTGACGGGCAGGAGATCCTATCCCCAGATCTAACCCTCGATGAGGATCTGATCTGGCGGCTCTGGCAGTTGGCGGCTATTCGCCCGATGTATCACCCAATCGTGCAGAAGACAGAGAGCTAAACAAGCTGTACCATAAGGTCTTACAGCACGCTTTTGCAGATCGCGGTCCAGGTTAATCGATCCGTGAGTTGCCGCGAGCCAAGATCCGTCTCATCGTTGAGCGATCAAGTACCAGCTCCTGTGCCGCTCGCACCTGATTACCGTCGTGCCGCACCAGGGCTGCCTCGATGAGCTTTATCTTAAAGTTCTCAACCTGACTGGCAAAATCAGCCCCTACGATAAATTCTCCTTGTCCAGCTCGCGAGATCCCGCCAACAAGCTCGGGAATATCCACGAGCTCAATTGCGGAAGCGCCGCGATACTGCGCTCGAAATGCTGCTCCCTCGATCACCGACTGTAATTCGCGCACATTACCAGGCCAGTCATAGGCCTTCAGCTTTACAACAACGGCCTCATCGATCTGAAACAAATTCATCTCTTCTCGCCGCGCCAGCGCAGCCAACACATGCTGCGCTATGGCGCAGATATCCTCCCGGCGCTCGCGCAGCGACGGCACCTGCACCACCGCCTGCGCTACACGATGATAGAAGTCTCTCCGCATCTTCCCCTGACTGAGCGCAGCCTCAACGTTACAGTTTGATGCCGTGATTAAACGGAAATCAGATCGCTCCAGTGCGCTCGCTCCCACCGGGCGAAACGCCCGCTCCTGCAGCACCCCCAACAAGGTCACCTGACACTCAAGCGGCAGTTCATCAATCTCATCTAAGAACAGAGTACCCCCATCAGCATCTCTTAGGAGGCCACGGCGGTCATCAGTGGCCCCAGTAAATGCCCCCTTGCGATGCCCAAAGAGGTCGCTATTTACAAGATCAGCACTACTAAAGTTAGGTTGATAGCGCACATAATTACCCACCGAGCGCTTACTGAGCCGGTGAATAAGCTGGGCGCACAACCCCTTACCTGCCCCCGTTTCACCGGACAGAAATATCGCCTGGGAAGTGCGCGCAGCAAACTCGATGGCCTCCCTTAGTTTATGCGTAGCCTCACTCGAACCCACCAGCGTCTCTTCCACCAGCGCTCGCTCCCGCGTCAGCGCCGCCTGGCGCAAAGTACTTTGGGCGACTCCATCGTGGATGAGCGCTACTAGATGCGGGATGTGTGCCGGCTTCTCAAGGAAATTTGCTGCACCAAGGTTAAGCGCTCGCACCCCATGCTCAATCCCTCCATGCCCGGTGAGGATTATCACCCGTAGGTGGGGATGCGCCTTTACAATCCCCTGCAGCACCTCAAATCCGCTCTCTACACCGCGGCGATCATCAAGAGAGAGATCAAGCACCACCACCGCGATCTCTCTTGCTTGCATCAAGGACCACGCCTGCTCGGCCGTGGTAGCTGCGTGTATCGGCAGCGCAATCCCCGTAGCCTTCAACGCGCGAGCCAGAGAGAGGCAGCCATCGCCATCATCATCAACAAGTAAGATCTCTTTGCCGCTCATCCTACCCCCGTTATACCACGATTACTGCCCTAATCCGCTCCTAGGGTGCCACCGGAACAGTCAACCCTACAGCAAGCCGCGCGTCCTCAAATGAGATCTCCATCTCGATCCCGTGCGCCAGCATCACCGCATCAAAAAGTGGCGCATCCAAACTATCAAGACTAAGGCGCCCCGATACCAGCTCTGATAACGACGAGAAGCTCTCATGAGGGGCGAGATCAGCAGACCAAGGCCCACTAAACACCAGACGCACGGCCACCTCAGGATTAGAATTGGTGCCAACGACCACGCTGCATGCGCCATCGCCATACCGAGTGAATACGCAGCGCAACGCATCAAGAGCAGCCTTTAAAAGGGCTGGGTCTCCCCGTAGAGCGGCAAAAGAAAGCTCCTCAGGAAGGTCGTCAATCAATGAAGCCAGCGTAATCTTCTCGGGCGCCACCTTGGCAGAAGTTATGCGACAGGCTGATTTCAGGATCTCAGCTATCTCGCGCGTGCGCGCTGTCGCCGTTGCAACATTCTCCGGACTCTCGGCGGCAAGACAACTGAGCTCATTCGAGATAACCGCCAGAGGGGTACGTATCTTGTGCGCCAAGGCGCGCGAGAACGCCGCTAGAAGCACCAGTGGATACCGCTCTCGCTCCATTACTTCCGAATCTTATTATACCCATCCAACGCCGCCACCTTGTAGCACTCGGCCAAGGTCGGATAGTTAAAGACCGCATCAAGCAAGTATTCAAGGCCCCCACGCAGCGCCATCACAGCCTGCCCGATATGAATTAGCTCAGTAGATGCCTCGCCAATGATGTGGACCCCCAGGATCTCCTTCGTCTCGCGCTCAAACAGGATCTTCAGTAACCCTTGCTCGTCACCGATGAGATGCCCGCGCGCAATCTCTCGGTACCATGCCGTACCAGTCTCATACGGGATCTCCTGCTTGGTGAGCTCCTCCTCATTCATCCCGATATAGCTAATCTCGGGGATTGAGTAGATGCCGTACGGAAGGGGCACGTTACTTGCCTTCTCCTGCATGCCGAAAGCATTCAACGCCGCAAGACGCCCCTGAGCACTAGAGGTTGACGCTAGCGCCGGGAATCCAATCACATCTCCGGCAGCATAGACGTTATCTATCGTGGTCTGCTGTCGATCGTTGACCATAAGCCGCCCGCGTTCATCCGGACTCAATCCAATGGTCTCAAGTCCGAGATCAGCCGTGGCACTCTGCCGCCCAGCCGAGAACAGCACACAGTCCGAGACAATCACTTTTCCGCTTTTAAGAGTGGTGACTACCTGACCATCGTCCCGCGGCTGACAGCTCTTTACCTCCTCTCCAAGCCTCAGCGTCACCCCCATGCTGCGCATCTGATACTGCAAGCATTCAATGATCTCCTCATCGACAAACCCCAGCAAACGCTTGCGCGCATCAACAATCGTAACGTTCACGCCAAGCGCCGCAAACATCGAGCCATACTCGGTGCCGATCACTCCGCCTCCCACCACCACCATCTCTCGCGGCAACCTGTCGACATTGAGGATATCATCAGAGGTGAAAATCGAAGTTCCATTGAAGGCGATATGCGACGGTTTAAACGGCTCGGCACCTACCGCAACAACCACCTTATCTGCGGTGCGCCTAATCACCTCAGACGAAGATCGAATCTCTAGTGTGTGCTGATCAACAAATTGTGCATGCCCATAGATAACATCAACATGATTACGCTGGAGCTGACTCTTGATAACCTCAATCTCGGTCTGCATGATACGGTTGCAGCGGAAGGTAAGATCTTGCATCTCGATATCAGCCTTGACCCGATACCCCGCACCATAAATGCTGCGCTGGCGAAATCCTGATAGGTACAACACCGCCTCTTTAAAGGACTTACTCGGAATAGTTCCGGTGTTAACGCAAACACCACCCACCACCTCGCGCTTATCGATGATCCCGACCCGCTTGCGTAGTTTCGCGGCCTGCACGGCGGCGCGCTGCCCTGCCGGGCCGCAGCCGATGACTAAGAGGTCATAATCATATCCTGAAGAAGATCGCGCTTTAGCTTGGACCACAAAAAATTCTTTCCGAAAAAGTTAACCTCTGCACCTTCAAGCACCACCAGGCGTTGGCCTCCGCCACCCCACCAGGGTTGCCTTCAGGTTCACCACACCCCCATTTGGGGCCGCTGGATCACCAGCAAATCAGGACGGCAGAGATACAAGTCACCAGGGATATAAGTACCTAGGGACAAATACCTAGGGACAAAGGGGTCGTGCCCGATACTTGCAAGCACACCCCACCCCTTGCGCCTTTTAGTCTATCCGCCCTAGCAGCTCGTATCAACCGGCTCCATAAATCGGCAGGGGTAAGCCGCCCTGCCTTGTTCCGGCTGCTAGGACCAATTTTATAGCTTCCCAAGGACGGGGGTAGCTAAGAGCTCTGGCCCCTGTTGGCCATCTTTGCGCCATGAGTAGCCGGTTTTCGACCATACCTCATGACGGCCCGTACGAGATTGATTAAGTAGTGCAGATGCGCCAAGAACGCGCTGGCTAAGCCAGCTCAGGGGTTAGAGAGGTTTTCTGTCCAACGATGTGGTGGGGTTTAGGGCTAATTTCTTTTCTTTTCAATATCAACTAGTTATAACCTTACCCACACACCTCCACTACGGAACAGCTATGACAGACGGTAAAAGGCTCTCTCGGGAAGAAGCGCTCAAAGTTGCCAAACTTGCATGCCTCTCTATCTCTGGTGAAGAGGCAGATAAGGTGACCGAGAAAATCAACGCGATTCTTGGGTATGTGGATCGACTCCAAAGCGTTGACGTATCCCAGGTAGAGCCGATGAGCCATGTGCACGGCTCTACTAACGTATTTCGTGAAGATGAGTTGCGACCCTCTCTGCCGGTGCAGGAGCTCCTGTCGATCACACCATCATCATCAGGGCGGTTTATTAAAGTTCCAATAGTGATCGATGAAGGGTAAGGGTCCCAAACACCAAGCAGGATAGAGTTATACACAGCAGGATACTGTAACGAAGGTATGGCATGAACGATGTATCGTTTTTTTCGATCTCCGAGCTACGGAAAGGGCTTGATTCAGGGGCTTTCTCTGCAGTCGAGCTCACGGAGCAACTTCTTGCCAAAATTGAGCGCAACAGGTCTCTAGGGGCATTTATTGAGGTCACGCGCGAGCATGCCCTGGCCCAAGCAGCTACAGCTGACCGACGTATCAAGGCCGGAGAACGCTCTCCGCTACTAGGCGTTCCGGTGGCGATCAAAGATATGATCCTCACCAAGGGAATTCGCACCACCGCGGCGAGCAAGATGTTGGCCAACTTCATCCCACCATACGATGCCACCGTTACCCGCAAGCTCGCAGAGGCTGGATCGGTAATGGTAGGGAAGACTAATCTTGATGAGTTTGCGATGGGCTCATCAAACGAAACCTCATATTTCGGGGTGGTTCGTAACCCATGGAACCCAGCCTACGTCCCGGGTGGCTCCAGTGGAGGTTCAGCCTGTGCGGTGGCCGCCGGCCTTGCTCCTGCAGCCTTAGGCACCGATACGGGCGGCTCGATTCGACAGCCAGCAGGATTTTGCAACCTTGTTGGTATCAAGCCAACCTATGGCAGAGTGAGCCGCTACGGCGCAATCGCCTTCGCTTCCTCCCTGGATCAGATCGGCCCTTTTGCGCGCAACACGTACGACGCTGCACTCCTTACTGAGGTGCTTTCCGGTCATGATGAAAATGATTCCACCTCTGTGAATCGCGCTGTGCCATCGTTCACAGCCGCCACCAAACGCGGGGTCAAAGGGATGCGAATCGGCATTCCGAAGGAATACTTTGTTAAAGGTCTCGATAAAGAGGTGGAGAGCGCTATCCAGACAGCCCTTAATAAACTCCAGGAGCTTGGCGCATCAGTAGTTGAGATTAGCCTCCCACACACGGAGCTAGCTGTCGCGGTCTACTATGTGCTGGCACCAGCAGAGGCGTCATCTAACTTGGCGCGCTACGATGGTGTGCGCTACGGTCACCGAGCAGCAGAGGCAACAAGCCTTGAGGACCTGTATGCGCGCTCCCGTTCAGAAGGGTTTGGATCCGAGGTCAGAAGACGTATCCTGGTTGGTTCGTATGTACTTTCAGCTGGATATTTTGATGCGTACTACCGCAAAGCGCAAAAGGTGCGCGCTTTAATCGCCAAGGACTTCTCCCAGGCGTTTGCCTCTTCGTGTGACGTGATCGCCTGTCCCACCTCGCCCACCTCTCCGTTCAAGATCGGCGAGAAGGTCGACGACCCAATTGCGATGTACCTCAACGATGTCTTCACGATCCCGCTCAATCTTGCGGGGCTACCGGGCCTTAGCCTGCCCTGCGGCTTTGATAGCAGTGGGCTACCAATCGGACTGCAGCTAATCGGTAAAGCATGGGATGAGGAATCGATTTTTGCGGCCGCGGGCGCCTACGAGGCCGCCACGGAATGGCATACGAAGTGGCCTGCTATAGGGTAATTCATCATCACGAGGGTTATAGGGCGGTTCAGGCAAGGAAACACTTTTACAGTAAGACAGTATGGATTTTGAAACAGTCATCGGCCTAGAGGTGCACCTTCAACTGGCCACAAAAACAAAGATCTTCTCCTCGTCTTCTGCCGCATTTGGTGCTGAGCCGAATGAGAATATCGATCCCGTGACCCTGGGCCTTCCAGGGTGTCTGCCTGTCCTCAACAAGACCGTGGTGGAGTACGCGATGATGATGGGGCTCGCACTCAATTGCGAGATCCGACGATGGAACCAATTTGCCCGCAAGCATTACTTCTACCCCGATCTTCCGAAAGGCTATCAGATCTCGCAGTACGAGGAGCCGATTTGCGAGCGTGGACATGTAGACATCACAGTCGACGGCGCGCAGCGCACCATCGGAATCACCCGAATTCACATGGAAGAAGACGCGGGAAAAAATATCCATGACTCGCGCACCTCGGCTTCGCTAATTGACCTCAATCGGGCTGGCGTGCCACTGCTTGAGATCGTCTCGCAACCCGATCTGCGCTCCCCCTCCGAGGCCTCAGCCTACCTAAAGGTCATCCGTCAGATCGCTCGCTACCTTCGAATCAGTGACGGGAACATGGAGGAAGGAAGCCTACGCTGCGATGCCAACATCTCGCTACGTCCCGTAGGACAGATCAAATTTGGCACCCGCACTGAGATCAAGAATCTCAACTCCTTTAAATTTGTCGAGCGCGCCCTCGAATACGAGATTGCGCGACAGCTCTCACTGCTTAAAAACGGCAAAGAGGTAGTGCAGGAGACCCTTCTGTTCGACAGCGCATCGGGCACCACTCGCACCCTGCGCACCAAGGAACAAGCAGCGGATTATCGATATTTTCCAGATCCCGATCTCCCTCCGCTCGTTATCGAAGATAGCTGGATCGCAATAATCCAGTCCAAGATGCCAAAGCTGCCACAGGCCCGCGCGCAAGAGCTGGCGCAGAATCTGGGGCTTAGCCCGTACGATGCGGGGGTGCTCACCGCCGAGCGTGAGACCGCTGACTTTTTTGATGCGCTGTACGCCGCCTGCCACAACGCCAAGGCCGCATGCAACTGGCTCACAAGCGAGCTGTTTGGCATGTTGAATAAAGTCGGGAAAACCATCACTGAATCGCCGGTGTCAGCTTCGCATCTTGCTGAACTTATCCGCCTGATAGACTCAGAGACTATCAGCGGAAAGATCGCCAAGCAGGTATTCGAGGAGATGTTTGCTACTGGCAAGGGCCCAGAGGAGATTATCGCCTCTAAGGGGCTAAAGCAGATCACTAATGATGAGGAGATCTCAAAGATTGTCGTCGCGGTGCTTGATGCAAGCGCAGATCAGATTCAAGGGTACCTTGCCGGAAAAGAGTCCCTCTTCGGGTACTTTGTGGGGCAGGTGATGAAGGCATCAAAAGGAGCGGCGAACCCCAAGAAGGTCAACGACATCCTCAAGGCCGAACTAGCAAAGCGAAAGGGATAAACACCGTGCAGGATCAGTCACTCGCGCAGCACCAACATGTTGACTCCCTTGATGAGATCACGCGGGCAATATACCTTGAGGTGCCAAGCGCGCAGGTTGTGCTGTTCCAGGCCTTCTTTGAGCTCTTTGAGGGGGTGGGAATTGTCCGCACCCTGAGTATTCGGAAGTCCTTAATCTGCATCCTCACCACCAAAGATCAACTTGAGGAGTGTTTTAGGATTTTACAGGCGCTTACGCCTCTCATCCAATCGCGCCAAATCGCTCGCCCTGAGGAGGCCACTCAACAGCTTTATTTAGGATATTTTGGAAAGCACTAAGAGGAATTCAGCATGCTTCAGACCATACATAAACACCGAAAGACCCTGATTGGCACCACACTCCTGCTACTTCTAGCCGTGACCCTGTCGGGATTGGGGATTGGCACCATGCATTCCTTCCAAGGACGGAGCTCAGACTTCGCAGTGAAGGTGAATGACAAGGAGACCTCGTTCTCGGATTTTGTAAAACTCACCCGCAACACCCGTCAGGAGCCGCAAGCAGTCGCTGATAGAATCGTCGGGCAGTCACTGCTCGAACAGAAGGCTCAGCACCTTGGATTCAGCGCAGGCGCTGGGTCAGTTGCTACCACTCTCGACGCAGAGATCTTTCGCGGCAACTTTGACCCGCAGCTTTATCGGATGTTCCTTGATCAGATGGGGATGAGCGCACAGGAGTTCGAGAATACCCTTCGTACCGATGCGCTACGAAGCCAGCTCACCCAGCTCCTCCGCAATACCTCATTTCTGTCCGAGCAGGAGCTGCGAGCGCGGGTGGCTATTAACCTAATAACAGCTTCGGTGGATACCGCCACGTTTGACCCAGCCAAGTACCTGGCCAAGACCTCCACCCCATCAGAGGAGGCCATCACCAACTTTTATAACGATCGAAGCTCTGAGTTCGAGGTAGCTCCTGCTGTAGCATATGACTATGTGCTCCTCACTCCAGAGGAGGTTCAAAAGAGCGTTCCGGTTCCAGCAGAGGATGTTGAGCTCTACTACGTAGATAATGAGGCAGATTTTGCTATCCCTGAATCAATCAAAGCCGCCACCATTCGGCTCAACTATCCAAAGAACGCTACCGATGCACAGAAAAGTGCAGTTAAGGAGCGTGCTACAAAGGCGCTAACCCGCGCCAAAGCCGGGGAGTCATTTGAGGCTCTGGTGAAAGAGTTCTCGGATGATACCTCCACCAAGACTAAGGGTGGTGAACTAGGCTGGATAACTCGAGGAAAGATGCCGAGTGAGTTTGATAACGCCGCTTTCGCGTTACAGGCACCCGGAGTTGCCGCGCTGATTGAAACTCCAGCGGGATTTCAGATCGCAAAGGTGCTTGAGTATAAAGCCGCTGGCACGACTCCACTGGATGAGGTGCGGGGCAAGATAACTGAGATCCTACAAAAGCAGGAAGCCCCAGTGTATGCTGCCACACGAGCTCAAGATCTTTTTGATCAGTGGCAAAAGAGCGGTATCGCGCTGGCTGAGTTTGCCAAGCAACACCGACTGACAGCCGCATCAACTAATGGGCTTCTCACTGCTGATATGGATCCAGAGAGTAAAGCCAAGGGGCTCACCGCCGCCGTGTTGCCACTTGCCGCCGAGCCCAAACAGATCGTTGACGTTGAGGATAAGGTCGCTCTGGTACAGGTGACGAAAAGCCGCGAGGCTGATATCGCGCCAATCGCTGATGTAAAAGCCAAGATTATCGAAAGACTAAAAGCAATCGAGGCAAAAGAGCTTGCTCGTAAAGATGCTGCTCGGGTAATCGAGGAGTTTGCAAAGGGCACCTACAAGACCATTTCTGAGGCTGCCTCAAAGGAGCAGCTCCAGAAGGATTCATTTGCCAAGGTAGAGCGCTCTGCACCTCAAGGGATATTCTCCGATAGAGAGATCCGGCAGTTGGTGTTTAAGACCAACGCAGCTCAGGAGAAGCCCTCTCGAGTGTTCGAGAAGAACGGCAAGTTTATCCTGCTACAAGTGACTGCGGTGCAAACCCCAAAATCCGAGGAGGTCGAGCGTCAACTTGCCTCCTCGAAGGACACGGAGAATATGCGCGCGGCAGGCTCGATAGTTGATTCCCTGGTGAATCAGCTAAAAGCTGATGCAACAATTGAGATCAACCCGCTGGCCCTCGCGCAAGGAGAGGGGGCATAGCTTAATAACTTTGGCAGATGGAAAAGCCTTGGCGTCGGCATAAGCCGATGCAAGGCTCTCTAACTCCACCGACCAGGAGTGGCAGTACAGATGATGCAGGTGGATGACCAAGCTACCCTTGCCAGTAGCTACGCAGGTAGTCGGATGACATCGTGGCACGCACTAGACCATCTACTGGCGTTGCTGATTGCAGTGTGCGCTTCATACCTTCTGGTCCTTGCAAATCCAGCTCGCTTCCGCATTGCGCAGCCAGATCCAACAAAGGCAGCATCGGCAGAGAACAGGAAGACCCAAAAAGATATCTATTTTATCTGGAAAGATGGCAAGGCGATTGCCTACGGACTCAACCCCTACTCCCGCATTCACGGGAGTGACATGAAAAGAAACGACAAGTACTCAACCTACTTACCTGGCTTTTTCCTGCTTGCGAGCCTAACGGTGCTCGCAGGGGTTGATAACTTTTATGAGTTCTTGCCTGCGTGGATGGGTGTGCAGGTTGCTCTCACCGTTGGAATCGGGCTGCTGCTATTCTACCGCTGGCGCAAGAGCACTACCCTTGCCGTCGCTCTGCTCGTTTCGACTCTGTGGATTTTTAACCGCTGGACTGTGGCGGTGACCCTTGGGGGGCAGATAGATATCTTCGCCGCACTATTTGTGCTGTTAAGTATCTATCTGCACAAGAGCCGGCCAGTGACGGCGCTCTTACTTTTCGGAGTCTCTCTTGCCATTAAACAAGTTGCCATCTTCCTACTGCCGGTCTATTTGGCGCTGGCCTGGCACTCGCATGACTCGCTCCGAGCGAACCTTAAAAATCTCGCCAAAACACTCGGCTGGATCGCCATCATCCCCACGGCCGTTTCTCTACCATTCTTAATCTGGGATTTCTCTGGATTTATGCTCTCGATTTTGTTCTCAGCAACCCGCTCTGCGCTGACTCACTTTCGCACTCCGACCATAAGCGGACTACTGGACCTAGAGGGCCTCGTCGCTCGCATACCGATGGCCGCACTCTTTCTGCTGACTTATGTTGCGGCTTTTCAAAAGCGCATCACCCTAGCAACTGCAGCCTTCCTAAGCTCGGCAATCTTTATCGGGTTTAACTCAGTGCTGTTTAATCAGTATATGGTGTGGGGAGTTGCACTATCCTTGCCGCTGCTTGAGGAGGTGGCTTTAAAGCCGCACCCAACACCGCACAGTGGTGGCAATGCATCGCCGAGGCCGCAAGGCTCACACTCATAACTCCATGCCTTTGATATCTGCGCTAGAACTCATTTCAGAAAGGGGCCCCGAAGTGCGCAATTCTAGGGTTACTTCGGCGCAGTTCGCGCCTATCTGTAGCGACTCTTCGGAGCCCGTCGTGTTGGCAATCCAGCCCGCCCCTTGATAGCGGGGTCGCACATATCGCGCAAAGAGAGTCCAGGCTACACCACTTTGATAGATCTCCATAACAATAGAGATGGATAGGTTCACCAAGCTATCGCCTAGTAATAGCCCTCAAAGGGTAGATGCTGCTGATCTCAGCGCTGTAGCTTCGCCTGCACAGATTACACCAAGAATCGCAGAAATTTTGACCTCCCTCATTAGCAGTAGCCCACACCTTAAACAGCGCAAGGATGCACCTCTGATTGCGCCGCTGGCAGAGCTCCACTCCCTGACACTGCTACGAGCAGCGAACTCTGAAATGTTACTATTGGTGCGCGACCCGAGTGTGGACCCAGTACTGTGTCGGTGGCTTGATACCGAGGTACCTAAGGCCCGAGCATGCTCCTCTCAGGCAACGCAAGCGGAGCATCTTATGTCCGCGATCCAACGCACTTTTGCACCTACGGAGACTCCGCTCCTACATCCAATTCGAGAGAAGAGATTCAAAAACCTCACCAATCCTCGGGATGGGACTCCCAGATTACTCGGTGAAATCATACAGAACCGGATTGGTGTCTGTCGCCATGTCGCTCCACTTTTGCAGCTTGCGCTGCAACAAGCGGGCATAAGCTCCACCCTTCTTTACGGCACACTAACACGCACCGAAGTGGAACAACCCGATATCCCTCCCACCCGAGAGTCGCATGTTTGGAACATCGCCATTATCGATGGTACGGTGCGTGCGCTGGATCCTATGCATGGAGTTAACGAAGAGATCGCCTCAATCACAGAGCGCCAGCTCTCAAGCTCTGAGCTATTCTCCCGTTTTCAGAATTCCCGCGCCATATCGGTGCGCCCACGTGGACTGCTGTCCCCTCCAATCCGCTCGGTTTTCCAAGGATCTCAAACAGCGCTATCGGGCCCAATGTTTGTTGAGCTCTCGATGCTCGATCTTTTTATGCAGGCCACTACTCGGGCTGAGAAGAGCCTGAAGGCCTAAGTGCCCGCTTGTTTCTTGCCGCCTTGGCCGATC
>JBILUF010000276.1:0-4077 GCA_044371155.1 Bdellovibrionota bacterium | reverse complement strand
GGATTCTACCTCCAACGCGCTCTTAGGATTGCAGACGTCGGCTCAGAACTTCCTGCTCGGATGCGCGGCAAGGATGGGGAGCCAGCCCTCCCCCAAGCACGACTCATCGGCACCTCCATTGGAGCGTTTCTCGCAGGCATCGCGCCTATATGGTCTGATACGCGGGTATTTTTGTTTTCGAGCTCCTTATCCGGAAAGGACTAGTTAAAGACAGATTTGCTATCTTTGCCCCAACAAGCCAACGAGCTGGCTTTGTCGATTCGCTCGAATTGCTAACGCCTTTCGTAAATCCAGAAGCCCGGTGTCAGCGATTCCCGTAACGGAATTAAGCACTCTGCCTCCGCTTCGGTCGCCGGAGAGCGAAAAACAAAGTACTGCACGCCCAATTCCCGCAGCACAGGCGCGCATGGGTGAATCTCCAGCAGAATGCTGTCGTTTGACTGGAGTACAAATTTCAGCTCGGCTGCATTCTCAGACCGCGCAACCCCAAAGTGGGAGAAGCGATTCCAGATACTTTGATAGCGGCCCTCAGGATCGAGGGTTCTAAACACCTTTATATTTGGAATATACTGCACCCCATTGATTATCCAGGCCCCGGACGCCTTGGCGAGATTGGATGCGTATAAGTCATTAAAAATCATCCAGGCGCGGGGAGGGCGATCACGTCCATCAATCTCCTTGATAGCTTTGATAATCGGCTTCTCCTCAATGGCCTGAAGCCCTCGTGCCAGTGGATTAACGAGCAGGTTAGGTACCGCGTATATACTTAGCGTCAGCAATACAAAAGGGACAAGCCGTTGTCTTGATAGAAAAAATACCTGATATATCACAACCAGCGAAAGCAGCATCGCCCAGGATGGGCTTATCAAAGCCGGTGCCAAGGTATGTGCCTCACGAGCAACCCAGATGATAGCCAGGGCCGCTATGGCAGTTACCAGCGAGGCTCGCACTCGGCTCTTCCACCCGGCGACTCCGAGGACATGCGAGCGTTCTTCACACAGGAACGCCATCGTGACTAAGCAACTTCCCAATCCAAGCGCAGCGGTCATGCGCCCCGAATAGCCGCGGTCCAGTAGTAGCAGCTGGGCGATTTCGCGTGGCAACCCTATGATGTGCCACACCGTAAGAATTAAGAGCGTTAGAAGTGGTATCGTATAGGCGAATTTTATCTTAGAGGGCAGATGGGATGAGTAGACAAGGATCGCCGTTACCGGCCACAACAAAAGAAAGCTGCTAGCCTCACAAACATTCCATCCGCCTCCGAGTTGCGCCACTCGCGACTCGGAGAGGACTGGATCAAACATTCCAAAGAAATAGCGAGACAAGCTTAAACCCCCTCCAAAATCTCTACGCATCCCTGGATATACCGTTTGCAGCATCGTCTGAATCGACGGAAACGCTTCGGTTAAATGTATAGCTCCAACAATAGCGGCGATCACAAACGATCCGGCCCACCATCTCCAATTGAGGAGAAGGATGCGCCAGCTGTCCCCACCCTCTCTCACCATATAAAATCCAATGATCGCAATTATGATATACGCGAGTGGGATCTGGGTTGGGGGATACAGGCAAAGTCCATAGAGGCAGAGAGCAAATAGCAATATGCTTGACCAAATGACTTTAGCTTTGACAGAGATAGGGGTCGCGAGCTTGCATATTGCAACAATAATGAAACAGGCGCCGATCATGTGCTCAATGGTAAAAGTCGAGAACCACCACTGAACAAAACCTGAGAGGTATACCCATATTGCTCCAATGACAGAGCCCAGCCGATTTCCTCCGGTGACAACATTAAACGTGAGGTAGAGCCCCAGAAAAAGCCCGACCACTTTAAAGATCCAAAAAAAGGAAAAAGCATATTCCAACGGAAGAAGCAGGTACCCCCACATTTGAGGTCTAAACCACGAACTAATCGTGTTCACGGGTAGCCCCGCAAGCAGCGGAGCACTATCACCACCAGCGCTGGGATTCTCAGCCTCCAATTGATGACTCACCTGACTAAGCGCTAGAGGTGTTAACATCGCCCATTCATCGAACCGTATCCCCTTTGGTGACCCCAGCACAGTCGTGTGGTCTGGGACATCAGGATATATCGAAGACCAAATCCCAATTGATGAGAAATGAAGCTTCAGCATGACTGCCATCACCCCAAGCAGTAGGGCGCAGCGAACAATCCTAGTCTCAAATCGATTCGGCATACGATCGTAGTAACATCCAACTACTCTATCAGCAAGGTAGCGCCGCATTAATGGCCGCAACGCTGCTTTCCTGTCGCGAGTTAAACAGCGCGAACTCGCTTAAATGGCATATTCGAGGGGAAGTTAAGTGTCGCGGCTAGTAAGTGTATCAATACGAGGAGAAACCGAGAAGAATCACACGGGAATGTGGCACGACAAACTCGGTCAAGTATGGTGTGACATCGATAAATCATTATGGTTTCTAGAGGGCTACGGACAGGGCTCTGATGGTCAATAGGCCACAAAATTTAGCTCCCATAGGCAGGTGGAGTTGCGCAATTCGAGCGAGTTGGTCGACCCGCACGGCTGCAGTTGGAAGGTTGCAGTTTTGGGGGTTTGGTGAGATCCTCCCCAACGCAGGCACTATTGCGTAGGGCGCACCAACCCAACGCAGAGCCCACGCGGCTCGACAATCGCTGGGCCTGCATGCGCACAGCACGACAAACACTTTATAGGCATCCCCTGCATGAGCACCTCTCCAGTTGTATCAATAATTATACCTTACCACGATGCACCGGATATAACCCTGCCTTGCATCAACTCGATCCGGGCGAACACCTCGTGCGAATACGAGCTGATTCTTGTGGATGATGCGAGCTCTCCCGAAACCGCACAAGCAATTGAGGCGATCGTTGACCGGCGCACCCGAGTGATCAGAAATGAAAGCCGGCTGTCCTTCAGCGCGAATAACAATGCCGCGGCCAAGCTCGCAAGAGGGCATTACCTCTGTCTTCTTAACAATGACACCTTAGTGACACCTGGATGGTTAGAATCCATGGTCACAATTTTTGGAAAAGAATCCCGATATTGGGGTGCTTGGAAACCGACACCTGTTTCCACAGCGACCTGGGCTCCACCATTGCGGCATAGCGTTTGGGCCAGAGGGAGGACACCCCCTACACCTACACCCCCACACGGATCCCAACGCCCCAGCGATGCTGGTGCAACGCGAAGTTCCAATGGTCACCTTTGCCTGCGTCCTAATCCCCCGACCGCTCTATCACGAGCTCGGTGGACTTGATGAGGCCTACAGAAACGGATACGAGGACTGCGACTTCTGCTTACGTGCCCGCCAGGCAGGACGCCAGGTGGTCTATACGCCAGCGAGTACTCTCTACCTACGGAAAAAAGTCTACTAGTAGTCCATCCTTTGAGCGATTCATGATTGCACTATCGCCCGCCCAGGACCACTTCGTCCGAAGTTTTGTGCCGACACCCGCACTGCTGGTGGATTGCCGACGACTACTAACACCACAGATGACCTAACCAAAAACGCAGCTACACTCACTTGGCTCTCCGTTTCTAGATCTCGCTAGAACGGCTAGGCCAGGGGAATCGAGGGCTCTGCGATTGGGTGCATGTACACCAACGGAGCCCCTTGATAGGTCGGAGCTGCTGATTTGAAAACTGTGTGATATAAGGGCCCAGGATTTGGCACGGGTCGCCTGTAGAGCATATGAAGATATTTTCAAAATTGCATTCTCCATCAACTGAGGGCCCTACTCAGGATGTTGGATTGAACTGGTCAGAGAAAGGATTGCTACCTATCCTCTGGGCGTTGGTGGTGGGGATAATCGGAGCTGCCCTGATTGCGTACCGAGCTGTTGCCCTTGATGCCCCAGTGTATGGGGGAGATGAATTAGCCTACTGGTTGAACGCTCAGCTTTTGAGCATTGAACGGGGCAGCTACCCTCAAGGCCCCCTGGTAGGCGCGGTGAAAAACTACGTTTTTCTCCTTTTCCTCGTTGCGATTCAGAGCTTCGAGGAAGCGATCCTCATGTTACGAATCGCTAACTTTCTCCTTCTCGTATTAGCAGCATGGCTAGTCTGGGGCATCTCT
>JBILUF010000275.1:0-4082 GCA_044371155.1 Bdellovibrionota bacterium | reverse complement strand
AATTAGGTTTAATAAGGTTACCTTTGCTCTAAAAGAGGGTACGGCAAGTGGCCCCATCTTCCTATGAGCGCACTCACCGATAGGTAAATCATCACCCGATAATTAGGCGAGGCAGTCGTGAGCGAAGTCATGCACGCCTACTCAGCGCTGCGCGTACCATATGAAAGTTCCACAGCACATGGAGCCGATTTGTGTGAGGGTGAGTTATGAGAGATTTCGAATGGGAGGGGTTTAAAACTGATGGCCCCGAGGTAGAGGGTGAAAACCTCTTTGAGACAGTAGCCCCGTTAATTGCAAAGCTCTTTGAGGACCTCCAGCTATTGGTGCGACAGGAGCTCTCTCTTGCTCGGGCCGAGTTGCGGGAGGAGGGCGCTCGCGCGCAGCGATTGATTGGTTGGTTGTTTGTAAGCCTGGTGATGGGGGTGATTGCCGCTGAGCTCTTGGTGCTGGCGGCTGTGTTTGGAGTGCAGAGTATTTTTCGCGATGCACCTCTTTGGGCTTGTTTCGCTGGGGTAGGTGGCTGTTTTGGGATCGTAGCAATTCTAATCAACCAACTCGCCTCGCGGCGTCGTGGCAATTTACAGATAATTCCTCGACGGACGCTTGAGACTCTAAAGGAGAATGTCCAATGGCTTCGTCATCGACGCCCATAGGAGCCAAAAAGAGCTCATCTGAGATTCAGCAAGAGATCTCGCGCACCATGTGCTCCCTGAGCCGCACAGTCGGACAGCTGGAGTCAGAGCTTCAACGGTTTCGTCATCGGGCCCCTACCGACTTTTTCTCAGCGCTTGGGAGCTCTCTTGGGCGTACGGCTTTAGAGGGGGCGATAAGGAGGCGTCCTCTCCTCTCGGTATTCACAGCAGCTACGGTCGGAGTTGCTGTGTCGCAAATGAAGCGGCTGCCTCCGTATCCTGGATCCCCTTCTTTGTCCCGGGGTGAACACCCGGGGCGATGGCGCGATCTGTCAGCGCTTGCTTTTAGCATGGCCTGCGAGGCAGGAATTTCCACTCTCTTGCGGGGAGCCCGCCCCCGCAGCGAATAAGCTATGAGCCTATACAAAAGACAGGCGATATCAGCCAGTTAGTGGGGTGCTGTGCTAGCGTTGGGGGCGGCTAGAGATGTGGTTTAGGGGGCCCGAGCTTGCAAGATATTGAAATATCAGTATCCTCTGGCCTCTCGAAAGGCACTAATAATAAGGACAATCTGCACCTACCCTAAGGAGACCCCCTTTGGTTGCTGGTGGCGATGAGGAGTGAGAGTTAGGGATGGCAAAGACGCTTGTAATCGTAGAGTCCCCCACGAAGGCAAAAACTATCGAGAAGTTTTTGGGGAAGGATTTCGAGGTAAAAGCCTCCTTTGGTCATGTACGAGACCTTCCCAATAACGCATCTGAGGTCCCAGAGTCCTTAAAGAAGGAGAAGTGGGCCAAGCTCGGAGTGAACCCAGATAAAGATTTTGAGACGCTCTATATCGTTCCAGAGCTCAAAAAAAAGCGGGTCAAAGAGTTAAAAGATTCCCTGAAAAATGCGGATGAGCTCCTGCTCGCAACCGACGAAGACCGCGAGGGGGAGTCGATTAGCTGGCATCTTTTAGAGGTGCTAAAGCCAAAGATCCCTACCAAGCGGCTCGTATTCCATGAGATTACGAAGTCTGCCATCCAGCATGCTTTAGAGTCTGCGCGCGATGTCGACCAAAACCTGGTCAAGGCCCAGGAGACCCGTCGTATTATCGATAGGCTCTTTGGTTATTCTGTAAGTCCCCTGCTGTGGAAAAAGATGAAGCCACAGCTTAGCGCGGGCCGGGTGCAGAGTGTGGCGGTGCGTCTTTTGGTGGAGCGAGAGCGGGAGCGGATCGCTTTTAGGAAAGCGGTTTACTGGGACCTTAAGGCGATCTTCTCAAAGGTTGGAAGCTCAAAGGAAGAGGATCGCTTTGAAGCAGAGCTTGTGCAGCTTGGCTCCCAAAAAGTTGCGATCGGCAAAGACTTTGACCCAAAAACCGGGAAGCTTCTGCCTGATTCTACAGTGGTGCAGCTCGATGCCCAGATGGCGGCATCGCTTCGCGAGCGGCTTTTGACCGAAAAGCCGACGGTGCTCTCAGTGGAGGAAAAGCCATTCGTGCAGCGTCCGTATTCACCGTTTACTACCTCGCTTCTGCAGCAAGAAGGCAGCCGCAAGCTTGGTTATGGTGCTAAGCGTACGATGGCAGTGGCGCAGACCCTGTATGAAAACGGCTTCATCACCTACATGCGTACAGACTCCGTTACCCTTTCGAATGAGGCAATCGAAGGAGCGCGCTCTCTTGTAGCGAAGGAATTTGGGCCACAATATCTTCCAGCCGAGCCGCGAGTGTATAAGACCAAGGTCAAGAACGCCCAGGAGGCCCACGAAGCTATTCGTCCAGCCGGAACCACCTTCACCGATCCAGCAGTGGTGCGAGCCAAGCTCGGCGAAGAGGCCTTCAAGCTCTATGATCTAATCTGGAAGCGCACCCTTGCATCACAGATGAAAGATGCCACCGGCCAACGGGTGGTGGTGCATGTGAAATCGAGCGATGCGCAGTTTAGGGCATCTGGAAAGACTATCGAGTTTGCTGGATTCTTGCGCGCCTATGTTGAGGGGTCAGATGATCCTGAGGGAGATCTGTCTGAGCAGGAGCGAGTACTTCCAAAGCTTGCACCGGGCGAAGCGCTCGACACCGCCGCGCTGGACGCAGTGGAGCATCAGACCCAGCCTCCAGCGCGTTACACTGAGGGAAGTCTTATCAAGGAGCTTGAGCGACTTGGTATTGGACGGCCAAGTACCTGGGCAACAATTGTAGATGTGGTGCTCTCCCGTGATTATGCTTTCAAGAAAGGCACAGCTCTTGTTCCCACCTTCCTTGCCTCGGCCGTAGCTGGGCTAATGGAGCGGTATTTTACTAACCTCGTGGATTATAATTTCACTGCCCAGATGGAAGATGACCTTGATTCTATCTCCCGCGGTGAGGTGGATAATCTTGGATATTTAAAAAAATTCTACTTTGGAAACGGGCACCCAGGGTTAAAATCTCTGGTGTCGATGGGAGAAGAGAAGATCGATCCGCGTGATGTATGCGGATTACCAATTGGCCAGGATGCAAACGGAAAGGCTGTTGAGGTGCGTATTGGAAGATACGGCCCGTTTATCTCGAACGGTGAGCAGCGCGCCGGGGTGCCAGAGAACTTTGCGCCCGATGAGCTTAGCGTGGAGAGGGCATTACAACTTTTGGCTGAGGCCTCCAAGGGGGCTGAGGCGTTAGGGCAGCACCCTGAGACTGGGCAGCCGATTTTTGTAAAGAAGGGTCGATTTGGCCCTTATGTCCAGCTTGGTGAGCAGACCGAAGGCGGTGATAAGCCCAAGATGGTATCGCTCCTGCCCGGCATGTCGATGGAGTCTGTGGATATGGCCACCGCACTTCGGCTGTTAGCTCTTCCGAGAAACTTGGGCAAACACCCCACCCTTAATGACGATATTATCGCCACCCTTGGGCGTTTTGGGCCGTATGTGAAGTGTGGTCCAGAGACGCGCTCGATTACCACTGGGGTATCTGTGCTGGATCTGACCACCGAGCAGGCGATTGAGCTTTTAGCTCAGCCGCGCAGACGTGGCCGCGGTGCAGTGGCGGCAGCGGCTCCGCTGAAAGACCTGGGGAAACATCCACAAACCCAGGCGGCGGTAGTGGTCAAGAGCGGCCGATACGGCCCCTATGTCACCGACGGCACCGTCAATGCCTCACTCCCGCGTGGTGCCGACCCAGCGGCGCTAACGATGGAAGAGGCGGTGAGTCTGCTTCAGGCCCGTGCTGATAAGATTGCAGCTGACGGCGGAGTGGTGAAGAAAAAGCGCGGAGCCAAAAAAACAGCTGCGCCTAAAGCTCCGAAAGCTGCTGGCAGTGCCAAGAGAGGCAAGAAGAAAAAAGGCGACGACGCTGCTGAGGGAAGCGCTGCCGAGGGGTGATTTGTACCCAGAGCGACCACGAGCCTAATGGATCGCCGGCCCTGGACCGCGACCATCTTGGTCGCAATTGATCGCGGAGCGCGAGCGTCTCGCTCGCAATTGGGGGCA
>JBILUF010000274.1:0-4087 GCA_044371155.1 Bdellovibrionota bacterium | reverse complement strand
AGCGTTATTCTTGACTGCTGGTCAGTGCGGGAGAGCAGTGCTGCCAAGACGGGAGATAGAAGCCACAACGCACAGAAAATAGACGCTATTGGAGCGGCACTGGGTTGATAGCTATACACCAAAAGCCAAGCTGCAATTGCTACAACCGGCGCAACCTTCATCTCCGATATAAACGATCCCAGCCCGCCCTGCAGTCGTTTCTCGGCATGAAAGGCAGTTTCCCATTCGAGAAAGTTCTTGCGTGAAACGAATAGCCGAAAGAGCGTGACTGAAATCGCATCGATCGTCATCACGGCCTGATGGGGGATGAAGGCGATTGAGAGAATTGCCTGCGTTAGGTGCCGACCAGTGTCCTCAAAAATTCCTTTAAAGTAACTTTCTGCAGAGAAGCCGACCCGTGGCACCACCAGCGAATTGGCCAGATTCGTAAACACCGGGAATGCAATTGAGAAAACAACGACGGCACTCCAGAACAAAGGCGAACCGGGAACAAGGGCCCACATTGCCAACAAGAAGAGGAGTGTGGCGGGAGCAACAAGACTGCGGCGCAGATTATCAATCAACTTCCAACGGCCCAGATTTGATACCGGTGTGCGCTCCCAGCTACCCGAGGCGTTACGTACAAACGGACCGATCCAGGGAAGAAGCTGCCAGTCACCCCGCACCCAGCGATGCTGTCGGCGGGTAAAGACATGATACCGCGAGGGAAAATCATCAAGCAGCTCTACATCGGTAGCCAAACCACAGCGCGCGAACAAACCCTCAAAGAGATCATGACTTAGAAGTGCATTCTCGGGCACCCGGGACTCAAGGCTTTGCTCAAACGCATCTACATCAAAGATTGCCTTTCCAATGAACGACCCTTCATTGAAGAGGTCCTGATACACATCTGAAACGCAATGGGTATAAGGGTCTATCCCACTATGGCCCGTGAACACCTTTGAGAAACCAGATGCCTGCGAGCTACTCAAACTCACCCCTACTCGCGGCTGGATAACGCCATACCCGCTTACTACCATCCGATTCTCTGGATGCACCACCGCACGGTTGAGTGGATGCGCTATCGTACCGATGAGCTTATGCGCCGTCCCGCGTGGAAGCTGGGTGTCTAGGTCGAGCGTAATGACGTAGTGAAAGCTGCGATATAGTTCAGCGGAACCAATACAGACACGAAAGGAGGTCTCGGTGCTGCCTTGAATCAGTCGGTTAAGCTCGGTGATTTTGCCACGTTTTCTCTCCCAGCCCATAAATTTGCCCTCGGCTGGGTTCCACTTGCGCGCCCGAAAAAGAAGGGTGAAGTGGTCTACACCATGTTTGCCGTGGCGCTGGTTGAGGGTAGCTATCAGGGTCGTAGCATACTCGATAAGTTCCTCATCAGAGGGGAGCGTTTCACTATCCGCATCATGCAGGTCAGCCATCAAGCCGAAAAATACGTTCCGGTCCTGGTTGGCTAAAAATCGCACCTCGAGAGCCTCAACTGCCTTACGGATAGGCTCGCGCTCGGAGAAAATTCCATGCACCGCAACCAAGGTGCGCATCTCCTGCGGAACACCATCACTCAAATCAAGCTTTGCGAGGGGACTGGGCTTCGCAAACAGCGTCACTCCCCACTGCACAATATTCGAGGCAATCTCGGAGGCGAGCAGCCAAAACAAGGCGACAAACACTAGAAGGTGAAGAAGCCCACCCCCCTGCGCCCCCACAATCAGTGCGCCGATCACAAGCAACACACTGGTCAGAACGGTTATAGAACC
Source organism: Bdellovibrionota bacterium (assembly GCA_044371155.1). Lineage (GTDB taxonomy): Bacteria > Bdellovibrionota_C > UBA2361 > UBA2361 > UBA2361 > CAZTER01. The sequence goes on along the minus strand of JBILUF010000274.1, from coordinate 2,333 downwards.
TGCGTAGGATAAAAACGCATTCCGTTTTAAACCACGACCGATGCGCCGAAGCAGTGACGGAGTATATCCAATACGATGCTCAAACTCGGCTCGTCCCTCCCCGACCAGATAATATCCGACATGCCTTTGTGGAGGGGTGGGAGTATTCAGCTCCGCTGGGGGAACCTCTCGAGCGATCTGTATCACCTCCTCGGCGATCGCAGTCTCAGTGCGTCTTACCCCTTGCGCCAACACCTCAATCTCGTGGCGATATAGATCGCGAGAGGTGAAATCACCTTTGGTGTACACGCCTGCCGGGTCAGCCGAGAGCACCTGATGCACTCGGCTCATCTTCTCGACCCACCTCTTCCAATCAAGACTTCCAATCCCACGGAATGAGGTGAAGATATTCACCATCGATACCTGATTTGCGGCGCTCACATGATTCTCTGCCCGAATCACCTCCTCAATTGCACGGTCATGCTCCCGTACCTTCTCCTCGAGGAATCCCACCGCAAGCGCCGCACGAGGACCTTTGATGCGCAGCGATTGAATCAGATGCACGTACCCCGCGCTGGTGAATGGGGGCACCTCCTTAAGCTCCTTGGCCAACTGGAGCAACATCTCTGTGCCGGTGCGTTTTGAGCCAGCAAACAAGCGTTGCAAAAGGATATCTCCGGTGAGCCGCTCAATGCGGCTATCGATCCAGAGCTCCACGATACGGCGAAGATTTTCAATCAACACCAGCCGCAGCATGGTGGGTAGCGCCCAGAGCTCTCCAATGGTCAGGGGCTTTCGGCCCTGATACGACTGCAGGTAGGCGTCGAGGAGCTCCTCATCAACCTTTGAATCGGTGTGCGCAATAAACTCAAGTGCCAAGTGCAGCACTCGTGGATAACCTCGAAAATCACCACGCTTTAATTTTGGGAGCTTGCGATAGTAGGTGGGTGGAAGGTCTTTTTTCACCTCACGCGCATTCTGTTGAATGACATGGTAGTTGTCTAACAGCCACTCCACACCTGGGGTGAGGGGCTCTTTTTCCTGCGCTGCCTCTGAAAGTTCAAAGTAGGCAGCTTCAATGACGCTCTGGTTCTCCTGAAACCTACGAAAGAGATCTTTGCCGCGATCATACAATATCCGCACCCGGTGACGCTCTGCGAGCAGCTGGGCCTGATGCACCAACGCTTCCTTGGTGTAGGTTTGCCGTCGCAGGGGCGCTTTTGCATCCTGCTCTTGAGGAAAGGAGCGTCGTGAGCGCCCCAGGGTCTTTTGAAGTTTTGAAAGTCCGCGCTTCATGTGCTTTGGAACCACCGCCTTAGCCTACCCACTGACGACATTTTGGGGGCGATCCTGCACTGTTCCCGCAGATGGCCCTCCCTCACCCTGGTCCTGTTTCTTCATACACCACGACGCAGAGCAAGTAAATCCGAGTACTTATCCACGTTTCGGCGCGTAGAATTAACTGCAGTGCTGCACGGCTCCGGTCGATAGTATCTAGGAACCGGCGGAAAACACTGCCGCCAGCAGGCGGATTGGGCCCAAGTTGTAGGTAGTAGGTAGGTTGTTGTGTCGATAGTGGTGATTGCCTTAGCGTTTGTTACATCTCTGGCAGCGTTTTGGCGCGCCTGGCTTGATCACACCACCCTCCAGCGCAAGCTCCACACTCTCAAACTTGAGGCCGCGGAACTACAACAGCGGCTTAATCGTCGTGGCCGCCTAGCCGGCGAGGTTGCCCACGAGATCAAGAACCCAATTACAGCTATCCAATGCTCCGCACAGACCCTTGATCTCATGGTTGGGGATACGCTCACCCCGGATCTTCGTAAGTCTCTGCGATATATCAACGAATACAGCGACTACCTTCTGCGGCTCCTCAGTGATTTCCTCGAGGTCAGCCGTTGTGAGGCCGGAGCAAATCACCCCCGACCGGAGGTTGTCCAGGTGCGCGAGGCGATTGAAGCAGTGGCGGGCCTGCTGCGCTCCTCCGCTCAGAAGAAACACATCACACTTAGCTTCTCAGTACCCGATGATATCTGCGCTTGGGTTGATCCCCGACATTTTAAACAGGTGCTTTTTAATCTACTTCACAACAGCATTAAATTTACCCCCGCACATGGAAGCGTCGAGATTGGAGTTAGACAAACACCCCATGACCGCACCCTGTCAATCGAGGTGCTAGACACCGGATGCGGCATATCGGAGGATCAGCAAGAAACGATCTTTGATCCCTACACACAGCACAATCAAACAAAGGGCACACAAGGCACCGACTATAATAACACCGGGGTGGGACTTGGGCTTGCTCTGTGCCGCAACCTACTTGAACTGAATGGGGGAGATATTGCGGTTGAAAG
>JBILUF010000273.1:0-4105 GCA_044371155.1 Bdellovibrionota bacterium | reverse complement strand
GTGATATCAGCTACTTTTTCTTTCGAAGCCCCATCTTCTCAAGCTTTGCTGCAACCTGAGAGATCTTATCAAGGCCATAGAAGCGGTCTTTATCAATCACGAGGGTTGGAGTATCAAACACGCCATACTTCCGACCGCGCTTAAAGATCCCTTTTACCCGCTCGCGGGTGTCTGAGGATGAGACTTTGCTTAGGAAATCTCCGAGGTCGATATCCAACTCTTCGCACAGCTCGGCGTTGAAATTCTCATCATTTGGATTCTCGCCGCGTCCCCACCACTTGTCGAATACCTTATAGTTATACTCCATAAGGATACCCATATCGTTGGCAACAAGCGCTCCGCGGGTCACCCGACCTGGGTCGAACTCGGTCTCGGGCCAGCCTTCGGGGAATAACAGCGGCAGTCCATGGTCAGAGGCAAACCGTTTGGTGTCCTCGAAAAGGTACGAGAGCTTGTCTGGCACAATCGGCGAGGCCGGAAGCTGCTGCCCAGAGGCCTTGGCCGAAAACGGCTGCCACAACAGCTGCACATCATAGTTGTTTTGAAGCTCGTATATCGAATCAAGCGCCAGGTACGAATACGGGCTCTGGAATGAATAGTAAACTTCGATGCTGATACTCATAACTTCCCTCTTTAGTCCTAAATCCTTTTGCGCTCCCACGACCCTCTTCGCAGGGGCCGGTAGAGCCTACACAAATCCTTCCACAGCCGACCAAGCAGCCTCGCAAAAACTCGAAGATGTTAATGGCTTTGTGGCTTTTGAATCGGGGCATGCCCGCAGCACCCCTAACCTATTCATATTGGTCCGGTATTTCAAGGACTTTTCGCCGTATCGGTGAAATTATCATTATGCTCTGAGATGGCGCACGCCACGGCGACACTGCATTGAGGGGGCGTTACCGCGCTGTTTTTTTCTGCTAAGGTCTACGACATGTCGCTGGAACTACTAAAGGATTCCTCCCTGCGAGCGGGCCGTCCACTGCTTTGCCTTGAGATTAACCCACCGCGCGGGGTTGATATGAGCGCCATCTTTGCTCGTCTCGATGGCGGCCACTTGGAGGGGGTGGACCTTTTAAACATCACCGACTCAGCTCTGGCGCGGATGAAGCTTGCAGCGCTCCCTTTTGCGGCCATTCTTAAACAGCGTTATGGAATTGAGCCGGTGGTGAATGTCTCCTGCCGTGACCGGAACCTGATAGCGCTCCAGGCCGACCTTCTGGCTGGATGGGCCATGGGGGTGCGCTCAATTGTGGCGCTCACCGGCGACGCAGTCACCGTGGGGGACTCCCCCGATAGAAAGGCGGTCTTTGAAGTTAATTCAATAGGGCTTTTGCATGCCGTGCAAACCCTCAATGCCGGGCAGGATCTAGCCGGGAACAAACTCTCTGGAAACCCCTCGTTTGTAAGCGGGGTAGTAGTTAATCCGAATGCCAAAAATACTGCCGCTGAGTTGCGGCGACTCAATCGCAAGCAGGAGGCAGGGGCTAAGTTTGCTCTCAGTCAGCCGGTATTCGACTTGGAGGCCGCACGTGCGTTTCTGACTGCAGCTAAGGAGAGTGGTGTTGCGATTATGCTGGGGCTGATGCCGTTTAAGAACGCGCAGGGCGCGCATGGCATTAATAATGTGCCAGGTATTAGGATGCCGGAAGCGCTGCTGCAGCGGGTGGATTCCATGCCCAACGACGACCTCTCGGAGTTGTCCATAAACCACTGCCTAGAGATAGCCGCCGGCACTGCCGATGTGGTCGCAGGGTTCCATGTGGTAAGCGGTGCGCATCCTAAGCTGGGGCTTGAACTGGCACGCAGGCTGGCGCAAGGAGTGTGCGCCCGTTAACAGCAGGCTCTCTCTTTATGCGGAGCGGGTAGAGTTGTATAGTGTTAAGGTTGCAGGGGCCCTAGCGGATCAGATTTTTGGAATGGAACTGGTATGAAGCGAAGAGAAGAGATGACGTTCCTAGAGCGGATTTACCTCGTGGAGATCGTGCGCGGCGTGATCCTCACCTTCGGGCGGCTGCTGCGCAACCTCAGCCTGCATCTATTGCATCGCTTTGGCCTTAAGACCACGGTCAACGCTGGCGTGAGCATCCAGTATCCAAATCAGCGCCGTGAATATCCAGCACGCTATCGCGGCCGTCACCGCTTAACCCTCAAGGACAACGGTGATGTAAAGTGTACGGCCTGCTTCCTATGCGCAACGGCCTGCCCAGCTCGCTGCATCCATATCGCCGCGGCTGAGAGTAATGATTCTTCGGTAGAGAAGTTTCCCGCTCGGTACGAGATCGACACCCTCCTTTGCATCTATTGCGGGTATTGTGTTGAGGCCTGCCCAGTTGATGCCATTCGGATGGATACCGGTATTCACCCCGAGGTATACCCTCCAGATCCGCGTATGTTTATTGAGGACAAAGAGACCCTAATGGCGCGTTCAAGGGTGCTTGAGGACTACGGGCCAGAATCTCTGTATGAAGCGCACATGAAGAAGATGCAGGCGCTAGAGAAAAACCCAGGTGTGGGCTCATAAATCTCCGCAGCATTACTGAAAGGTAAAAGGGGGGGTATGGTGGCAGCATGTCGCGTTGGCCTGCCCAGACAGTTCTCGATGAGAAGGGGTCGCAGTCTGGCAATCATACGGAAAATCTTCACACCCCTACTCGGCTTCCTTTGGTGTGTGGTTTTTTTCTCTGCGGTGTTGCCCACCTCGGTGCTGGCCCAATCAAGTGAGGAGAAGGGGAGTAAAGATCAACAACTGGCTTTGCCATCGGCGGCGGTGGGTGAGATCTCTGCGTTGACGGTGGGTAGCTCCCAGGTAGCGCAGTTTCGCCGGCTCCTACTGCCTGAGTTGTTCCCGTTGGTGCGTGCTGGGGTAATAGAGCTCGAGGCTCTGGCACGCACCCGATATGATTGGAAGCTACGCAGCGGGGCAGAGGATGCTGCAGCTGCGGCGGCGTTGCAATCCCGAGAGCTAGCCGCAGAGGGGGAGATCCCTCCGGCCTATCGCCAGGAACAGCCCCCGCTCTTTGATGGCAAGGATAAATCCGGAGCGCTCAACCCGACTGAGATACTTTGGAATGCCGCAGCAGCGAGGTGGAGTTTTCCAGCTGCGACGGTTTCTCAAACCGTATCGTGGTACCAGCAGGGGAAATTCCACCGCGAGCTCAAGCTCCAGAGCCTTCGGGTTTATCCCGCTAAAATTCCAGGAATCACGGCTGGTATTCAGCTGTTTCGAGAGCGGGTACAGCTGCAATCTCCTGAGGTGCTGCGAGGTCTAGCATTTCTTACCTATCGGTTCTTAGGAGTTGATGAAGATATTATCTGGAGCTATGCCCCAGCAATTGCAAAGGCTCGTCAACTTGCCGGGCCTAGTTACGCCGACTCCATTCTCGGCACCCCGTTGACCCTGAGCGATCTCGATGTGTGGAATGGTAAGCACGAAGTGGTTGAGCCTTCGTTGCAACTCACCCAGGAGGCCTTGGTGCCCGTGGCAGGAGTGGATCTTCTGACCGCCACACCGGGAGCACCGGGGTGTGTTGACCAGCAAGGGATGAATACCCGCGCTGGGTCTGACCTAGTATCGCGGTGGGCCACCGAGGGCAGATCGGCATGGAGTATTTTTTCGTCTCTATCGTATTTCGTGCCGCGGCAGGTGGTGCGGATTGAGTTGGAATCTCGCGATCCGTTCTCTGAGTATGGCAGGCAGGTGCTCACGATCGATCAGGAGCTGCAAGTGCCGCTTATGAAGCTTGTCTACAACCGCTCTGGGCATCCATGGAAATTCGTCATGGGATCGCTTGCCTTGGTGCAGTCCTCAGCAGATCCGCGGCGGATCGTCAGATATCCGATAATTCTAGTGCACGATTACCTCAAGGATGAAACGCTCCTGCTCTCTCAGAGTAGCGGCACATTCTGTGATGGATTCTCCGCTGCAATCCCAGAGACGGCGCTTGACCTACGTGGGTTCACCGGACAGGCCGCTGCCCCAACAGCTGAGGGCAAGGCAAATAGCGCCCCGCGCGGGTAGTCGGCTCAGCATGGCCTTATCCGCCGCACATAAATGATTAGGAACAGAATGATTTGTGACGATGTATGACACTCTTTAATTCGCGGC
>JBILUF010000018.1:0-13517 GCA_044371155.1 Bdellovibrionota bacterium | reverse complement strand
CTTGGCCATCTGTAACGATTGAATCACCTGCTGTTGCTCCGGTGATTGCGCCGCAAGCGGCGCAGCGTATTTTAGCACCGGGACATCGCGCATCTCGAGGTAGCCAACGACGCCCTCAACCGGTAGAGCCTTGATTCCAGCGACGAACTGCTCCCGCTCGGTCTCTGGGATGCTCGATGCGATTGAGCTCCCAATATTCTTAAGGTCAAGATAGCTCATCCCTACTAGGGTATCAGAGCCGATTGGAAGAAACTCCGCTGCCGCGCGGAACTGCGGGGACTGAATGAAGGTGTCGGAGGTGGGGGCAGCGAAAAATCTCAGTGCAAATCCCTCCGATGAGGCTACCGCTAGCTTATCTTTGGAGGCGAATGCATGCAGGGTGCCGATTATTGTTGAGCCATCACTATTGTCGGATGGCAGCTTGACGGTAAGCAGTGAAAGCCCGTCCCGGGAGCTGCGCTCCACAGTCAGTCCAGACTTCTCGAGGGCAGCGGCCAGAGCAGAGAGCCTCTCGGTCAGATCAGCTCCGGCAGCTCCTTTAAAATAATATGCTATCTCGGTGTGTGGGGTGGCTCCCGCAGTGGTGGCTGGTGAGGTGGTGATGAATCCAACTAGTCCCTGCACCACCTCGGGTGTGGTCGAATCATACGATGGCAGCAGTCGGGCTTCTTGCGCTGCGCTCACGATAGCGACAAGTGCCTTTGCCTCCGGTAGCGAAGGATCTCCCGAGAGTGAGGCTAGAGGGCTCTGCTGAAACCGCTGCAAAAACTTTTTGTATGGCCCGGCTTTGATCTTCTGATATCCAGGTGAGGAGAGATCGAAGGTGTTCACTACGAGCGCTCCGGCAGGCACTGCTTCAAGGAGCGTTTGAGAGATAGTGGGGCCCGCATCCTTGGCGCGCTGCTGCTCGCCGCCATCTTTGGAGCAGGCGACTAGAGAGAAGACTACTAGTACTCCGGCCAAGAGCAGTCGTTTGGAATTCATACTGAGTTGTCCTTACCGATTTTGGGGGAACGATAACCAGAAGCGAGCAAAGTTTAAGGGATTGTTCATGGGGTTTTTCAATCCCCGATACACCGAAAACCCCTTTGGGGATTGTACTGCGAAACCTTAGGAGGGGACAAGGAAGTTAGACCGACACGGGCCGCGTAATCACCATTCGGTCTGGGCAGCCTTGTTGTGCTGCTGGGCGTACCACCGGGGCCAGCCAAACATTTTCATTCCCTTTACGGTCGACCTCATGCACCAACCGCGACTCGACGGTAAAACACTCCTCTGTGGAACCACCAACCACCACATGCGGTTTATCGGTACATGTATGGGTTGGGAACAGCCGCTCCCCAGTCAAGCGTTGGTGCAGCAGGATTCCCAATGCAAGCAGCCTCGGAACCAGGGGCTCTACTCTCGTTGGCTGACCCAGATGATTGAGGACTTCCTTAATCGCGTGATGCTTTGAAAGTCCGCAGGTCGGAGGGGTGGTAAAATTCTCCATCGGCACGATCCGCCAACATGGTGCCTTTGCGGTTGCGTGCGCAAATGAACGATGCGAAATAAGGGGACCAAGCCGTAGGCTCCACCCAGATTGAGATGCCTCGGCTAGAGATTCGAGCGAGCATCCAACGTCGAGCACCTGCTGCGCAGGAGTATCTTTCTGCTCTGCGCTGAGCGAGTCATCACCTAAAAGCCGCGCTAGTCGAGTATGCAGATCTGCGCGGATTCCCTGAAGCTCTTCATCCGTTAGGTCGGTGTCTGTCTCTTGCGTCTCGCCAGTGTTCATACCGCTTGTACATCCGGTGCGGTTTGCCTACCCACTCAAGCCCGCGCCAAAGGCGGAGAGGAGTGTAAGTAGGTGGCAGTGTAAAATCCAGAGCTACAGTAGACTGGTACCCACACGGCCACCTTTGAAGATATGGTAGTCTCGTTGACATTTCGACGACTGCTCTCGAGTGTACGTTCGACAGAATCCTACCTGCGGAGGTCCTATTCAAAGGCACAGGGCACGGTTGGGGGGCGTTGGCTTGTCGCGCTACAACACCGCCACAAGACGATCCCTTAGGGTACGCAGGTTGGCCAGTTCGGCACAGTCCTCTTTGATAAGCCGCACCAGCGGGGTCTTGGTTGCTGTATCCTCCAGCGCGACAATGCCGCGCGCGGCGAGAATATCCAGCGCTGATTGAATCGCACTTTGCGATGATGCCTCGGTGCGTGAGGTGAGGCGCAGGTATTGCGCTACTTTAAAATCCTCTTGAGCATGCTCAATCAGATCCTGCACCGGCATCGATTGTCCCGAGGTGTTAGCACTCTCGGCTGTGGAGAGGGCTCGCACGGAGTCAAAACACCACAAGATACTCTCAATGGGGGCCGCGAGCAGTTGTGGGATAAAGATCCCTTCCTCGCGTCGGATAAACGAGAATGACCCTGGGGCCCGTTGCATTAATACCCCTTCGGCGCAGAGCAGGGCGCACCACTGGCTAAGCTCCTGCCTAAAGCTTTCCTCATCTGAGAGTAGCAAGTCCTCGGCAAACCAGCGGTGCAGGAAGAGTCCTTGCTCGGGACGAAACTCCTCATCGAGCAGCTGGAGGACAGAGAGGACCCCGACGTGAAAGAAGCGATGGAAAAGGGTGTTCTTGTAAAAATCCGCAGTGAAGCGGTGAGTGCCGGGGACGAATAATACCTCTTGGTTGAGAGCTGTCCCTACCTGCATTATGCCCCCGCGTAGCAGGTCATCCAGAGCCCGGTCGGATCCATCCACAAAGCCGCGTAGTGATGGAGTGAGTTCCCCGAGCTCCGTATCGCCGGTGCAACCTAGCTCTGCAAGTCGTGCCAGATTACGAATGGCAGAACACAATGATTCGCGGGTGAGCCCGTAGTTGGGCGAGGATAATAGAGCGGTGTAGGCAAGTGCTGTGAGGGTGACGCTTGTCTGAGCCCGGATCCGCAACGTGAGTAGTTTGGCGAGTTCTCGAATCAGAGTGCGACTGTCGTTTTGTCTCAATGCGCCAGCACCAAACCGTTTCTCCACCTGCTGCACCAGGGATATGGGGGCGCCAAAGGAGATCACTACATCGCCATAGCGATTGCGAAAGATCGAGCGTGCCCTGAGCAGTTCAAGAAAATTCTCCTTGCGCTTTGATTTCCCGGTGTTTTCCTCCCCAAAGGTTTTATCCTCGACTACGTTCTCGTAGGTAATCGACACCGGCACAAACATGATGTCGCGGCGCAGCCCTTTTTGGAACGCCTCGACCATCATACTTAGGAGCCCCACCTTGGGCGCTCGCATCTTGCCGCTGCGGCTGCGGCCACCTTCGATAAAGAACTCCTGAAGATGTCCACGCTTGATCAGGTAGGTCACGTATCGCCGCAGCACCAGGGCATGTACTCGATTGGTCTTGGAGTCTCGGCGCACAAAATAGGCGCCAAGGCTTCGAATAATTGAGCCGATCGGCCAAAAGCTCAGGTTGACTCCTGCTGCAACCACCGGGGGAATGAGGTTCGACTGGTACATCTTATGTCCGACTAGGATGTAGTCGAAGTGGCTGCGATGCATCGGCACCAACACCGTAGTGTGCTGCTTAGCTACGGACATAAACCGCTCGATTCCGACTGCACTGACGTTACGAAAAAGACGCCGGACGATCAGATCTGCGAGGCGCGCGATAACGGAGTAGAGTGGCCGAATGGGGTTGGCTGCAATCGTACGGAACTCGCGTGCGGCGAGACGGTGCACCCGAGCGGGAGAGATACGCATCTTTGCGGCGACTATCCCTATTTCTCGCTCATAGTCCGGCCCAGTGAGTGCCAGGCGCTCCTGCATGGCGATGGGCTGAAACGGGATGCCACGCACCACCTTTAGATTTCGAAAGAAGTCTAGCTTGAGCTGCCGCTGCAACCTGCGCACCGCCCGTCCTGGTGTGCTGCCCTCCGGCGGCCGCTCTGGTGTAATTGGTGCGCCACATGAGATTGCAAGTCGTGGACTGCTTAGGACAATCTCAAGTAAGCGCAACGCTGAGATGCCATAGCCTGGGTTGGATCGAATCGGTCCCCGGCGCTCAAATATATTGAGCGTAACAAATCTGATCTGCGGCTCTTGCTCTAGTAGCTGTGCGAGAGTGGCGGTGTCGTGTAGCGCTACCCAGCGTAGGGCCGATGAGGTGCCTGAGCGGCGCTGATTGGCGTAGTGGCTGGGGGTCGGCAGACTGCAGCGCTGCGCAAAGGTATCGAGTAGCGCTGCAATCGCAACAGAGTCGGTCTGTGCCACAATGCAGATTGTCGAGAGTTGAGGGGCAAGATCGGTGAAAGAGCTTGGTGTTGCGATTCGACTGAACCATCGACGCAAAAGGGGACGCACTATCGAATCTAATACCGGTGTCATCTGACCTCAAAGGTGCATCTGGTCGAGCAAGCCGTCAAGAGCCTGAGCGGTAGCGTGCTCAAGTTCATGCTCGATCTGGGGTTTAAATCCCACCATTCTCATATGCGATGATTCTGCGCTGCTTGAAAGTGATACCTGTGGGGCTGCTGCCGAGCTGCCCGCCACCGTGACTGAGCAGCGCACCATCCGAGCAAAAAACAGGTCCGGAACACTGCAACTCGTCAGCACCGAGGTGATAGTAATCTCAGCGGGGCTATGATTTTGTGCGGGGTTGAGGGGCTCAGTCGCTGGAATAATTGTGGGGGAGTATCCACGCAGCGCTAACTGTTTAAAAGTAGCCACAGAGATTCGCTGCGCCTCATCAGCGACCTGTATCTGGCCCAGCGGTAGGATAAAGAATACCCATTGCCTCCCAACTGTTATCTGTTGTGCGGGAACCTGTACAGATACCCGGATTTTTTTCGGGGCGGCAGCCGCCAGCCGCACAAAGCCATCGCCTAAAGGGGCTCCGTGTAGCTGAGTCCGTACGCAGCCTGTCAACAATTCCAGCGCGATGATCGCTATGACGATTGGCTGTAGCGCGGTGAGGCCAAGGCACTTAGCGGTGCATGAGTTGGCTGTTGGGGTGCGGTGCTGCATCATGGTGCCTCCACTTTGGCATTTGTTACTCCTAAGGTCACTCAGTTTTAGGAGGGGATATATTTTGCAATATCAGCGGGTTATAAATTTAATGGATGGTCGTGATTCCTCAAATTAGATTGTTACCGAAGGGTCTATTGGATGCCCCACGTCCTAAGGGCACGGGGTGTCGGTATTACCCCATAACACTAACAAATTATACGTGTTGTAAGTTTGCCTACTCGATCTTTCCATTTTGTAGGGTGTTGTATGGTGTTCCGCGTGTCAGTAGTCGCCCGTCCAGCTGAGAATCGCCGCGCAAGTGTCGCGGTGGTGCACCCATCCGAAGCGGTACGACTAGCGGAAGCTGCTGCGTCGTCTCCGCCCGCTGAGGCGAAAATACGTGCAAGTCGCTGGGAAGCTATCAAGTATGAGCTTAAAACCGGGGTGATTCCGGTAGAGCTGAGTGACGAGCTACGTATAGTTCCGCCTGACTCAGTGGCTGGGCGGCAGTTTCAAGAGGCGATGGAGCAGATCGCCAAACGGTTTCTTAACTCCTGGGATCCGAAGGGGCAGCCGGTGCGATTTGTGCTGATGGATCTACCTGGAATAAACGCCTGTCAGGTCACCGGTGCTGAGCCTCCGCTGATAGCGTTTAATGTGGGGTGCTTTAAAGAAACCGTCGATGAGCGCGGCCAAAAAGTTCCACCACTAAAGACCGTAGATGAAGTGGCGCTCATTTTTGCTCACGAGCAGGTGCACCTCGCCATCGAGAAAAAATACAACACCGCGCGCAATTCAAAACTTGAAGAAGCGATGGCTTCATACTCCTCGGTAGAGGCCGCCTACTTGGCTGGGTTTGACCCGCGCGCCTCGCTAGAGTGGCAGCGAGCCCGGGTGTCGCTGAAGCATGAGTGGAGCTGGGGGGAGGTAATTGATGAGCATCCCTTGGCGCAAACTGCTCTCTCGATTCATGAAGCCGCGCTAACTGAAATCAACCGCAAATATGGCGCCATTGGGGTGGAGCCTACTTCGCTTGAGCCGTCACATCAGCTTTGTGTCGCCTCGAGGGCCGCTAGTCACCGCTCGACCCTCGAGGAAATCCTTACTGCGCGCGGATATGCGCATAGCACCGCGGCGGAAAAAGCCGAAATCTTATTAGATGCGCTCAACTCCCGAGAATTTCTCTCTGGGAGGCGTTTGGATGACTTCTGCAGGTTAGTGCGCGATCTGCGCAAAGAGCTCTCCGGTGACCCAGTCATGCGGGACGCTGTTATGGCGCCACTCTTCGATGCGACGTTGGACCTGGCTGTCGCAGGCTATCAGCGCGCCCCGTGGCGCATTTTAACATGGGCCACTGAATCCAGTGATGGCTATCGCCCGATTGGAAGGCTTGCTCCACTTGCTAAGGCGATAGCCGAGTTTGTGGAAGCTCGCGATGTTGCATCAGCCCAACAAGCGGCCCAGGCGCTTCTGGCGCTAAGCGCAAAGGAGCCGCTTATGGCCACCCGGGTGGGACAAGGACTTTTGCAGGGGATGAAGTTTGATATGTTTGCCTATCCTGATCCCGATGAGGTGCATCGGCGTAGGAACAAAGGCGGAGTGCCGATTAGTTGGAACAGACATATTAGACTTGCGGCCGAGGAGGTGGCGCGGTCTAGAAGCTCCGACATTACCCGCGCGTTACTCACATTAGGGGTCGATGATGTGCGGCTCTACCGCATGGATACAAAGCTTACGTTAGACCTATGCACAGGGGCGCTCCCGCAGATCTCGTACGGCCCACGCCATGGGGGCTCGCGCATCGCTGATATCTCGATGGTAGCCGGGAAGGCTAAAAAGATAACCAACATTATGGATGCGTGCTCCGCCCAGCGTGATAAGGTTAAGCTCACCTATCTCTTGGGATATGCCGCAGAGGCATTCAAGCGGCTGGCTACGATGCCTGAGGGCGCGGAGCGCCACGCCTTGGTATGTGACTTGGAGCGAATCGTCGAGTGGGTGCGTAGCCTCAAGGATACCGGGCGTGCGGGGGTGCTGCTAGGTCTAGAGTCGTGTGAGGCGGCTCCTGAGCTCTTTGTAGAGCTTAATTCGGAGCTACTTACCCTGGGTGCAAACCAACTGCGGCTGCTTGGGCGTCTAAAAGAGCTTGTGGCTGATGGAAAAACTGAGGCAGTGCGTAAGATTCTCTGTGCACTCTCCCAGGCTGAGACAATATCTCCGCCCTTTGCCTTAACTGATTTGACTGACGATGAAGTCTATAGATGGCGTAGAGATTATGCGGATGGCATTAACGGGCGAGTGAGCCTGCTGGCAAGCCGATTGATGCAATTTGTCGCCGACGCACCGTCTGAGCTGTTCTCAAACTCTGAAAAGGTTGAGATCCTCGTTCATGGAGTAAACTGGATTGGGATCTTGGATTGTGGCCTTTCGGTGAACTCAGACACTGAGGAGCTTGAAATAACCAAGCAGGGGTGCGTTCACTTGCGTGGAGTGCTTGAGGATATTGCGCCGTTTGTAGGCACAGCCAAGGGACAGCTAAAAGCGGTTAAAAATTGGAAGGAGCTTGATGCGCAGATCGCTCGGCTAAAGCTCGACGAGCATCCATTGGGCCAGCAGATCGTGATAGCGCAGGCTGCGCTGCTGTTGGCAAAAAATGGCAGTGGTGCCCCGCCGTCTACTGCTCAGACCCGGCGGATCTTGGATATCATTGGCAGCGAGCTTGTTGGAAAGAGTATCGCCTTCACGCGGATCAGGCGCGCATCGGAGCTGGTGACGCATATTCGCGATAAGCTCTCTGAGCAGATAGGAGATAGCCCCACATGGAGCGAGGACTGTGCCGAGGCAATTCGAGAGTGGCAAACGCTTTATCATGGCGGGGTATTACATCCCTCTTCTCAGTATACGCACCTTGCTCAGATTGTCGCCTCTATCGGAAAGATCCCCGCGGCGGCGGAGCGGGTTAAGTTATATGAAAGTCTTTTTGCCACACCCGGCACCCGCATCGGCGACCCTGAACTACGGGAATTTGTGATGAAAAAGTGGGCGGAGGTCGTACGAACAATCCATCGGACCGACGATGAATCTTTGGAGTACCAGGATGCAATTCTGGCCATCGTTGAAAGAGTGAAAGATAAAATCGAGCCGCGCGACAGGGCATCCGCTCTCGACATATTGGCTAAAACTCTACTGACGCAGGCCAACCTTTCAGCGGAGATCGGAAAGCAGGCAGAGATAGTAGATGCTGGATTTTTTGCCCGCACCCGTGGCCCCTTAATTGTGCTGGAAGGTGGTGGGGCCCTGGTGGTTGACAGCCAGGAGAGTCGCTTTGCGGCAATAGATTTCCTCTCGCACAAACTAAGTAGAAAATCCATCGATGCTCTCACTACCCGTACCCTTGAGTGGATTGACATCAGTAATGAGGACTCTCCCGATGTGCGGTGTAAGCGGCGGATTGAAAGCGAGCTAATTGATCTCCACAAGAACTTCTGGGCGGCGCCTATAGAGGCCCGCGCTCTTATTATGAAAGGGATACTCACGCCGCATTCTGTGGCGCGCAGTGACCTCATCGGAAAGAATGGGGTTGAGATGACTCTGGAGGCAGCGCGAGTTCAGCGCACTGCCGAGGCGTTTGAGTATGTTTTGGCAAAGGTTTTCCCGGGCGGTTCGTCGCATGCCCTGGCGGCGCACACCTGGGCGCGGGCCTATATTGATGGAATGCCCGATTACTCGCGCCATATCGCGCTCTCAGCGCTACTGGTGGCCGGGCAAAAAACCGCTGAGGCTAAAAGAGGCACCGGATTTGCAATCGCAAGCTTCCTAGAGTCCATGGGCCCGGCAGAAACCAAGGCAGGGCAAGCCGCTCAGGGGCATCCCAAAACCCCTGAAGATATCAGGGCAGACCTGGCGCGGCTTAAAACCCATGCCGATGAGCCCACTCGCTGGGAACTATTTAAACTGATTGAGCAGGCCGCTTTGAATGATGTGGGAGCTAAGGTCGAAAAGGTAGGTGAGGTGCTTGGCAGCGCATCGCTGTACATCGCGGTGGATGTAAAGCTTCATGATGGTAGCACCGCAGTACTCTCGCTCCTTCGTCCCAAAGCACTGGAGCGCGCGCAGTTTGGCTTTGGCCTGATGGAAAATATGGTGGCAGGCTTTGATAAGCAAAGCGACTCATTTCGTGTGATGCGCGAGCTTATCAGTGATGCAAGAAAACTGGCTGAGGATGAGACCAATACTGGACTTGCCATGGTGCAGCGTGACACTGCACGAGCGATTTATAGCGGCACAACGGTGACGGTAGATGGTGACACGGTGCAGTTTGAGGTGCCCAAGGTCACTGGGGTGGGGAAGGGGTATGTGCTCTCAGATCGTGCACCAGGGGAGCACTTTATAGATCTTCCTGATTCGCCCGAGCGCCGCCGACTGGCAAAGGCTATCATGGCTGTGGAGCTTAATAACATTCTCTCCGGGCGCCAGTTTGATAATGATCGCCACGGCGGAAACTGCCGGGTCAAAGATGGCATCGTTTATCACTTCGACTTTGGCGGCATGCTGCTTGCTCCCCCAACTGACGACGACCTGCGCCAGTTAGGTGAAGTGGTCGTGGCAGCGGGGCTTGGAGCCAAAAGTGTAGATGATTTTGTGAATCGGTGTTTCTCGGCCTTGCGTGAGCGCGAGGAGCGAAATGAAGAGGTGTCTCCAATTCTAAAGCGGGCGCAGAAAGCGCTGATTTCAATCGCTGAATACAGTGCTGGGATGACCAGAGAGGATATGCTGGAGGTGCTGGTGTCCGCCGCCGCGCATGATCTCCACCCCGCAGTTAAGGAGGCAGTCGAAGGGGCGGTGATAGAGGCCTTGATGAGCACGCCTGATCTTATGACTGAGCTTGCTGGCCTCATGCAGAGCCCGCCGATAACGATACGTCGAAAAGCGTGATAGGTACGACTCTCCAGATTTCAAGCAATACGACATGTAATGAATGTTGCGCCTTTCTACCGCGCTGAGCTTATAGCCTTGGCCACCGCAGCGCAGGCTTTGTTAAAGTTGGTGATGGCTCCGCGAGAAACCTTCCCTTGAATGCTTGCCGTGGTCTCGACAGTGCCCGCTTTTAGGGTCACCGAGGTGAATGACGTACCTAGATTTGGCCACCTACCACGAAGAGAGTCGCTGGCGTTAAAGATCTTGCATGCGATGGCATGCCTGTGAAACAGAAAAAGCAGTGCTATCAAGACGTCGACGCCGAATGTAAGAGAATGAAGGAAGCCTGCTATTCAAAGACCATCGGAAATCAAGAAAAGCGTATAACCGGGGTGGCGCATGGTGGTCTCAATCATAGGGGGCAGTCTTACGCCGCTATTCGGAAACGATCTGGGTCATTCAGGCGGTATCGTCTAAGTGCCGCTAATGCCCAATCCTCATCCCCCTGGTTGATGTTGCTCCGAAGTTTATTACGAATGCTGCCCATGAATATTCGCGGCCCCTCCCCTTCGACATTCGAAGCCTTAACGGCTGCACCAATGAAATTTATCGCGTTAGCCTCTGAAGCGTCGACAAGCCCAATTTTCACCTGAGGCCGTTCGAGAATAACAGCATCCAAAGGGGATTTTCGGGTCACATCCTCTATAGGCGGGTAGAGGGATCTCCTTGCGCCCTCTTGGCTTGCAGCAGAGGAAGTATCGGTACCTACACGCTGGTGGCCGCATTCGTACGACATGTCCGCCTCCTAGCCGCATCACCTGACAGCGCCTGATCACCATGGTCACAGAGAGTCACAACACAATCAGCAAACCCACGCCTATAAAGGACCGTATTTTGGCTTGGAGCGCCTGACAAAATACCAGCTGCGGCGATTGGTTATAATGCTGCCTAGCTTACTTATTGGGGTACAAGGTGCACTAGACTTCGACCGTCTTGTGTGAGCCTATCTCTATCAGGCTACTTTTAGGTCCGATTAAATCCGCGGCATTTTGCCCACCGCCGTGAGGGCGTTCATTTGTTCCGCGCTCGTTACGATACTTGTGTGTCTGGACCCGTGTTGGGCGACCGATTGTTAGTGGGTCGGGGGGCTGACAACCGTTTTGCCCACACTCATTTTCCCCACTGTTGTGAATACGATTCCCCCGCGCCGATTTCCGAAATATAGCCCCGCACCAAGGCGACCCTAACCACCTGAAAGCTGGGCACAGGATCGGCACTTTCGCTAAACGTGCCGTTAATGTGCAGTTAGGGCAGCTTAAATGTGCGATTGGGCGCTCTTTTATAGACGATTCGTCGCACTTTAATGCAAGCTTAATCTCACCTTAACAGCTCATTCAGCGCACATTCGCCCCTAGAAGTAGTGCGGGTATAGGATAACCTATCGGATCTATTGAACTCAGCGCGGCGCGCGACCGCCAAAAAGGTTGGGGGCTCGAACAGCTCACCATTCGCCTGCTACCACGTGGTGATGCGCAGTGCCTGCCGATGGCCATAATATAGAGTATGGGCGAAAGTGAGCGAGGGCGCTCCGCGCTCTAAACGGAAGGTATTTTTTGGGTTTGTACCTGTGTCGAGCAACTCTGAGCACAGCAACGGTTTAGATCTTGGATTGTCCGCCTTGCTGCGGGATCTCGAGAAGGCGCCCGAGCTGTCGGCTCCTGCCACAGTCACCAGTGCGGCATCCCCCGTCGCCGCTCAATTGGAGCCACCTCCACCGGCGCCGCTAAATGAATTTGAAACATTGGCTGAGGGCAAGCGCTGGACCGATTTAGTACGACTGTGCGAGGAGCGCATCGCTGATGCTTTGCAGGATCGAACGGAGCCGCGTCTGTGGTGGGTGCTGGCGCAGCTGCATAGCGCAGAGCTCCCGGTGGGACTTTTGGTAGCACCGCTAGAGGCCGCGCTTGAGCCGGTAGCAGCTGCCGGAACAGATCCAAGAATAGTGAGCCTTGCTGCTCGTACACTCGCAGCGGCTGGAGCGGCTGCCTTGCGGGCGCATGATGGCGAGCTGCGTGTTGCGATGTGCCATCGTGCGGCCCAGCTTGATGCTAAGTATGAGCCGGAGTTGGTGGCGGCACTCGAAGCTGAGGAGTCGCGGCTACGGTCTCAAGCAGGACTTTCGAGCGCTCAGCAGGAGGTGCGAGAAAAGCGGCTTCGCGCGCTCGATGCCATTAGGCCAGCTCGGGCGCAAACCGCAGCCGAGAAGGTGCTGGCGATGGCGCGGGCGCACGCTGGCGCCTCCGCGGAGCGATCGGTGCAAAGTGCTGGTGCCAATGCGATGGCCTCGATTCAAATGCGCACGCCACTGAGCATCCGACCACCGATGGGTCGGCAGGCGGCAGTGGTAGCTACGGCACTCGTTTTGTTTCTCTGCGGCGCCTGGGTGGTGGCTGGAAAGTTGCGAGAGCTGGTTAGATCCTCTGAGTTGGGCGAGCTGGTGGCAAGCTCTGTGCGTAGTGCGGGGCTGCCAGAGCTAAAGCTATCAAAAAACACTGTAGTTGAGACGGTCAGCGCGTTTGACGGGCTCTACTATGATCTAAAGGATGAGCCGCGTGGGCGTTCTGGAGCGGCGCAACCTGCGCGCTCAGCCCACAGCAGCGTCAGCACACGACAAGGGGGGGGCGCAAAGCAGGTATTGTCAATGGATGGGCCAGCGGAGCCGGCTAAGATGCAAGAGGCAATGCTACAACCCGAACGGCCCGCGGTGGACAACACAGCGGCCACGTTGTTTGGTGGTGCGGATTCAGGTAGCGGTGCGCCCACCGTGGGCGCGGGCCAGGGCTTTGAGGGGCCTCGGATTTTTAAGGCGCTGGTGCGAACCCCAATCCTGGCGGAGCCGCGCTACCAGGCTCAATCTCTTGGCACCTTGAGTGTGGGGGATCGGGTGTCGGCCGAGGCAAAAGTGCAAGACTGGATCCGGATTCGTTCCGCCAGTGGCCGGGTGGGGTTTGTATTGGCCCAGGATCTGGACCCAGAGACCTAGCCGAACCCATGGCCGCTTTAAATCGCTATTGGTTTTATATGGTTACCCGGGCGGCTTTGAGGGGCTCTGCTATTACTTGAAATTTTCCCGTTAATTGCATACCCTACGATGTAAGTATTTGAATCTAATAGCCCTGTTATGTGTGGCTCCCCTTGGGGTTGCAGGATGCGGCCAACTGCGGACAACGCGGATACCGCTCAGGGGTCGGAGGTTCACTCGTCGATAGTGTGATTCAGCGAAGAGGCGCGCGGTGGAGCGGCGTTGCTGCTGCAGTCGGCGTGGAGAAAATCGTTGCCAGAGGTGGCACGAGTGAGGGACGGCAGCAAGGATTTTAGATAAGAAAGATTTTAGGAAAGGGTTCGAGAGCGTAGAATATGGCGAGAATTACCGTTGAAGATTGTCTAACCAAGGAAACCAACCGTTTTGCACTCGTGCTGCTTGCGGCCAAGCGCACCAAGCAGATCCTGCACGGCTCAAAGGCGTTGATAGCTGATGCCAAGAACAAAGCGGTGGTGAATGCTCTGCGTGAGATTGCTGCTGGCAAGGTGCGGTTTATGACTGAAG
>JBILUF010000272.1:0-4119 GCA_044371155.1 Bdellovibrionota bacterium | reverse complement strand
TTACGACAACAATCTCCTCCTTCGCCTGTGAGAGCTGAGATTCTAAGAAAGCGCGTGGATCATCGGTTGCGGTGTCTAAAAAGAACTCTCTTCTATGCTCGCCAGCGAGCTCATCTGGGAGATTTTGAAGAAGTGAACACGCCCGCTGCGTCGCGGACTGACAGAAGTCTTCAGGAGCATCGAATGTGCGCGCTATGCAGCTTAGTTCAGTGGGTGGCCGCTCACACTGAGCTTGAATCTTTTTCAGGATAAGTGTGCGTAGCTCTGCAGCCGCCTGAGCACCTTGGAATTTATACACAAGTTCGAGATATGCTACCTTCGACGGTGCTGCCAAGTTCATCGAGGTTATTGCCCCCGCTGAGGAACCGAGCAGTGAGGCACCTTTGATATGGTAGTTACCACCTAGTTTAGCTCCTCGAGTGATCGGGATTGGGAGTATCGAGTCGTTTGAACAGAGCTGCTCTCTACGCTCCACAGACATATTAGAGAACATAACGGTCGCGTCTAGAGCAAGTAGGGTTCGCGCACCGCTTCTGGTAAGGCGGTTTACCATGCGGTGAAGAGTTCCATCACCCAGGCTCATAGTTGACGAGGTGATAAGTGGCCGAGCAGCGGGTTGAGGAGCTGGGATCTCTGTTGCCGCATCTGCTAGCGCGGTAAGCGGGAAGAGCTCGATCTGAACCGATGGTAGCGGCTTGATTGTTCGGGTAGATCGCCCTAGAGAGATCTTTGCTAAATCCCAAAGGTTAAATTCGGGCGCGCACTCCGTTATCTTTGGGGACACCGTCCAGTAGTCAAATAGATCGCGCAAGCAGAATCCCCGACTCAGACAGATCTCGTCAAGCTCCGGGGAGCGCCAGATAACAGATAAGTCAGAGGTCGTGACGGGCTCTTTGACGAGAGATATGCTCGTGCCGGGGTGTTCGCGCAGGTTGCTGTCGTTTCGAAGCTCATTGAGGAATAACCTGCATGCGCCACCCCATCCTAGGTTTGGGGGGGTAACTAGACCGTTTATGGTCAGTAGGTACTGTTTATCCGATGTGTTAATCTGTATGAGCTCCTGATCGGGATTGCAACTTGCATATCGGGAAACAAGACTAAGAGCTACCGTAGGGGGTTCCGCGGCAAAGGTCCCGGTCGGCTGACACAGTACGGTCAGTGCTAATGCGAGTGTGATACCGAGTCTGCTCATTTAACTACACCAGTTGTGAGTGATGGCACTCTCGTTGAAGAGCAAAGTCAAGGGAAACACCGACCGCATAGTTAGCATAGCTAGAGTTAATTTGATTCGTTTGGGGTGCAACGATCGCTACCCGCACATCACCGACTTTTATGAGTATCGCCTCCTCCCGTCGCACCTCGCAAAACGGAGCGGCGGGATTATTAGCCCGTAGGTGCCGAAGCAGCCTTGAAAATATCTCTGGGTTCAGTGCGCTAGAGTGCTTGAGAATCGTTTCAGGAGTGATGAAGAGATGGTCAGCGGGCATCCCTGACTGCAGGGTCGCACACAGCGCTTCTGTGCAGACAGCTGCCGCGTGGGTGCCACTCAGCACCTTTGGAATTTCCCCCTGCAGAGCCCCTATTGTCCTTCGAAGCTGTGGAAAGACTTTTGACCTGGAGTGGGGGTCTGCAAGCAGTGAAAGAATTTTGCCCAGTTCGAACGACTCCTCAATCACTGCGACAACGAGCCCCGCGCAGCGCATGGGCAACTCACTGGCGACGAATAGTCCGGTGGGATAGGTAAGCCTTAAAACTCCAGGGATAACTTCACGGATCTGAGTCGCGGCCGGGAGCTCCTGCGCGAGAGCGGCAATGATGGGTCCGGTCGAGTTCACCCCACGGTGTGGTCTACGCAAGACAAGCAAGCATGACTGAACGCCAGACGTTTTAAGCGCGGCACTCCCACGGGGGCGATGCGAGCCGATGGTGAGCACCGCTGAGGTTGTAAGGACCAGTGCCTGGGCTACAACAGATGTAAACAGGGAGACTGAATCTGAGGTAACTAAGTACCATAACACAACCACACTGAACGGTGCAGTAATGAGTAACTGCAGGGCCCAGCGCGGAGTTTGTGCACGGTCGGACAATAGAAATTCAACTCGTTGTGCGTGCCACCCCTTAGCAAGGTGCAGCACTATCCACGGCAGCACGAGGGAGAGAGAGGAGGGGGAAACTAGGTAGAGCATCCGTGTGTACTCTGAGGCAAAGAGTGCCGCCAGCATCACCGGGGTTAGAAATAGGAGCAGGGTGATTATCTTCCAGCGACCCATCAGTCGCGAAAATAGAGCCCGCGAGTTAGCTAAGGAGTACGGAGGGAGTGCACGGGTGGGGATAGATAGGCAGCGTGAATGGACAAAAAGAGAGAGATTAACCAGATTAACGACGATCAGATAGCCCAGTAGTAGCTCGGACGATGTAGTAGCGAGAAGAGTTAGTAGCACAAGCTCAAAGCAGGCAATCGGCGCCATCAAAATCAGCTGTGCCCGAGCGCTTGTCCCCTCCATACCAGCAGTGGTCGATTGCTTCTCAGGCCGACGGCCCAGTGCCGCCTTCGCCCAGCTAAAGTATGAGCTCTTGAACAGCGGCAGGAGCAGCCCGACTAGACGTGAAATCGTGAAGCTTACAAGAAACACCGTTGGGCCAAGGTTGCCTGCAAGAAGAAAGGTACTCCCAAAGGGGAGAAAACGCATGAGTGTTGGAAAAACCTGAGTGATCCGGGGCGAGGCCACAAGCGAGGATGCACCGCAGAGTAGATCTGATATGCATCGCAGTGGAGTAAGGATAACCATCAAAAGAATAAATCCTGTGAAACCTCTTAGTTCAGTGACAGAACAGAGTAGCGCGGCGGTGAAGACGCTCATTATAAGGCTTATTCCCGCAATCCTAGCGATGCCACCCCTTAACATACCGCGTCGTAGTGATAAGCTATTTGCCTCCTGCAGCTGGTTAAAGACTGCTCTAATTGGCGTGCGCATGAGGTTGCATACTATCGAATCCGTGGCAACTATCGCGCCGAGGTGGGCCGCTGAGTGGATTCCAAAGAAGCGATGCAAAATATAGATCTCAGCGAGGAACAGAATCCGGGTAAGGAGCTTTAGCGACACTGGACGGCGTAGCCTTGACCACACCAATGCGCATAGTGAAAGCACTGAGGTGCTAAAGAGCCAAGATTCCGATCGAATGTGCGACAGATAATCCTGATACGCTCGCTGTTCAAGATTCTTGGTGAACATTCTATCCTCTAGTCCAGCGTAGGTGGGCAAGTGACGGTAGACCTAGGTGACGGAGCTTGCGATAGGGAAGATAACGAAATACCCGGTCGTGGCGAGTGTGGTACACCACCCCCAGAACCTGGCGAGCTATCCAACAATCAAGCGCTTTGTACTGCTGTTTATCATTGCAAAAAACGCCGAGTAGTGCGGCATAGGCATGCCTAGTGGGGCCCACCAACAGTTGCTTGACTGATGCAACGATTGCCGCTATTCGCTCCTCCTTTGTAAGGCTCTTTATCTTACGAGAGTTATGAAAAGAGGAGTGAACGATTGACCGAATAGCATACTTAAGCTCCATCATTTTTTTGGAGGAGAGAAATATCGCCCCTTTGTCGCTTATGCTGTACCCAAGATAATCAACCTTCTTCCTCGTTATAAAACGTGGGTGGACGGAGTGACCGAAAGCGCCGTCAATTGATTTCTGAGGGTTAAAGGTTAGCCCGAGTTCTATCAGGAACCGCTCTGCTTTTGTGAGGGTCGCGCTCAAGAGTTCGGGGGATTGACTGGCGAACATTATATCGTCGCAATAACGGATGTAGCTCACCCCATCAATTGAGTCGAGCGCTCTATCAAGATCGAAAAGATACAGATTGTCTATCTGGGGTCCAAGCGGTGAGCCGGTCGGCATCCCATCCCAATTGATAGTATCGCCCGAATCAACTTCAACCTGAGGATAGAGCAGTTGGCTTATGAGCGAGACAAAATAAGGCGAGCGCGTGCCTAGGAGATCTGAAATTTTATGAAGGGCACGCCCTACATTAATACTGACGCTATACTCCTGAATATCTCGCTTGGCGAAGTAGAGTGTCTGTTTTTGATTGCGCGTAAATCGCACCTGCTCCGAAAA
>JBILUF010000017.1:0-13588 GCA_044371155.1 Bdellovibrionota bacterium | reverse complement strand
AACAACACTGCCTCTGGACTCAACTCCACGACGATCTTATCCCCAGGACGCCCCTTGAAGACACCGCCCTGATTTTCGTGGGTAGCAGTGGCGCCCTCGGCCGAGTCGACCTGGGAGTGGGCATCTCCCTCTGCGGCAGCTTTGCTCTCAGCCTCGCCCTCTTTTGCCTCGCTTTGCCCATCTGCTGCACCTGGTTCCGCGCTTCGCTCACTTGCAAGGATAGAGACAGAGATCAGAGGCGGCTTTACTCGAAACGGGATTTGCTGACGTCTGTCAAAAGTTGGTCCCTTAGCAACAATCCAGAGCTTGTATTCGCCGGGTTCATGCAGAGTCACTCGATATGAGAAAATCCCATCCCCTGGAATCTTATCTCCATGCGTCCCGTCATCGAAAAGCACATCCTCGATTACAGGCTCAGCGACCTTGTCGGTGGGAATAATTTGCAGCGCATAACGGGTGCTACCACTCATCTCTCGCAGCACCACTGGCTTTTCTCCTTCGTTCAGTCGAGCCTGCAGCAGCGTGGGCTCCCGGGCAGTGATTGTTGCGGGCCAGTCAGAGACAAGCTTCAAATTGGTCAGAACAGTAGCGAATCCATCCTTGGTGATCGTTCCACGCAAAGACCAGTCGCCATGCTGCGGAGAGGAAATGGTGATGACATCAAAATTACCGCCACGGAACCACTTAATCGATTCATCAACCGAGTTGGCGGTAAATTCCTTCCCTGAAGGGCTTATGAGGGTGACTTCGCCTTCCGCCTCACGGTTGACATAGAAGGTCGCCTCCCGCACATCAGGATCGATGCTAAACCCTTTTGAAGTAAGCGGGAGTACCTGCGGCTTCTTTACCGCAAGAAAAAGATTCGCGAATGCTTGATGAATGGCATCTGCATCGGGGGCATAGGTACCCACCCCTTCTGTTGAGGTGGCAATCTCAGAGAGAAGCTTTCGGTCTGACAGCTCACTGAAGGCGAGGGTGTGCACCTTTACCCCTGCGACCTTCAGTGCAGGTAGCTCGCTATTCAAAAGCTGCTCAAGCCTGGGGTATGGTTGCCCTACCGATGGATCTGGCTCCATCTTGCCATCTGAGAGCATCAGCACTATCCCGCTAGCATCAGGGCGCTTCTCCTTCTTTAAAAGATCAGAGGCAGCCTGGATTCCAGCCAGGAGGTCCGTGTATGTCCCCTCGGTACTAACTTTTCCGATGTCGTTAGCGATTGCGGAGATTTCCTCCTTACTGAACTCAGAGAAAGGCCGCAGCAGCTTTGCCTCCCGATCGAACTGCATAATCGCGATGCGGTCCTCTGGGCGTAAAAACTGCAGAAACAACTTCGCCCCCTCATCCCTTAAGCGCTTGGGATCGGTTTGGAGCATACTCCCGGATGAATCGAGAAGGAGCACGGCATCCACCCGCTCAGTTGACTCAGTCTTGAGCTCTCGTTGCGTGTCCTCAGCTAAAAGATCAGCCACCAAAACAAGACTGAGCACAAAAGTACGGGCAAGCAGAGGCACCAAGGTACTGCGCAGCGCTCGCAAGAGCGCGACTACTGATGAAGGCACCGCCGTTACCCGGGGGCTAGTGGCTGAAAGAATACTAATCATGTACTTAACCCACTGTAATACTTCAATCTTCAGAGGGCAATTGATGATTACACCGTAGGCTCTTTTAACCTACTGCCACCAACGGAAAGGGCGGCTAGCCCCCTACCAGGTTAACGAGGGGCTTGCAGGGATCTGCGCTATCGGCTGTGATTTCCCTGGATTTTCTCTTATTTTAATCCCGGAGGCTATAAGAACAGCCCGAAAAGGCCCCAAGGTGCTATAATCCGACGGCCGCGTCCAAGGAGTGCGGCTGTATGAAAGTTACTCTGCGCTGCGCAATACATCTCCTAACGCTCGCGGGGCTTATCGCCTTTTCATCCACTACGCTAGCAGCAGAGGAGCCTCCGTTCCTACTGCCCCCTCGACAGGATCTCTCCAGGATACGAAGCGCTGAGGTTACAACATCCCGGGGGTCATTCCTGGTGGAGCTATACCCCGAGGAGGCACCGTGGCATATCGCTAACTTTAAGTACCGCGCTGATAAGGGGCTGTATCGTGGGAGCTCGTTCCATATCGTTCAACCTGGCTACATCATCCAGGGCGGGGCCCTGAAGCATGGGGTTAAAGGCGGGGGTATGTATACACTGCCAGCTGAATTTAGCCCCCATCGCCATGAGACAGGGGCTCTTGGAATGGCACGACAGTCGAATGACAAAAACCCGGAAAGGCGATCTGATGGATCTCAGTTTCATATCCTGCTAGGTGACGCACCGCACATGAACGGCAGCTACACCATCTTCGGAAAAGTTATTCGCGGAATGGATGTAGTCGAGTCTATCCAACGGGGAGATCCCATTCTTGAGGTCAAAGTGTTCGTGCGACGATAGGTATCTGTGATGAGTTGAAAACTAGCCTTGGCCGATTAGACGCCACCGATTAAAAGCGCTGCACAGGGTACAATTCTTTGCGTGCACTCTCTCAAGCCACGACTAGCACGCCAGCAACAGTGCTGCACCGAAAAACGGCTCTGAGGCACGTACGCTTGCCCGAATGTCTCAAGAAGGTGAAACATTTGGGCAAGCAAGCACATGGATGTAGTTATGAATCCAGAGCTACATCGACGGATCTGGCGCCCCTTCGCTCCTGCGGCGCCTACTTTCTAGCCCGCTTACCCCGCGACGTCTGCACGGTCACCGAGCCTGAGAATGGGCTTAGTTTACTCTTCTTGCCCCCAGAGGCCTGCAGAGCATATCGCACCTGATACTGGCCTTTAGCTGATATGTTCATCGTCAGTTGGTTCGAAGAGGAGGTCTGCTGCCTTACATATCTCCTCCCACTCGAGGTTACTCGGAATAGCTGCACAATGTACTTCGATACGGTAAAGGTCGCTCCCGAGCTCGACATATCAACAAGGTAAACCCCTGCGGACTGTCGAGTGAACGTTGGCGAAGCTGGCACAAATCCCGCTACCGTGTTCGGAGTAGGTGTGGCGCCAGGAGTCGGGGTACCTGACACGGAGTCGTTACAATCCGGCACGCCGTTTCCGTTAGCATCTGTATCGGCGAAGCCGCATCCACATACCCCTGGAGCTTGCTTGTTCACATCCTGCGGACATCCGTCTTGGCAATCGGGCGTCCCGTCGCTGTCGGCATCTGTATCTGCCACCGCACAACCGCATAGCCCAGGCAGAATCTTGGCTGCATTAACTGGACAGTTATCAACACAGTTTGGTGCTCCATCGCCATCTGTATCGGCATCTTCGACTTTAGCTGCATCAGTGGGGCACTGATCAAAACATTCGGAGGTGCCATCACCATCAGAGTCGGTAGCAAGATCAATGGTAGAGCAGAAAGGAGCCTGGAAGATATCAGACACTCCATTGGTGTCAGTAGTCGAGGACAGGTTTGTCGCAGTTGATTGGTACACTACAGCAGGTGCGCTCGAGAGCGCCGCATCGACAATTCGAGGCACTATCCCCACCCCTGAGAAGCTACTACCTCCATTACCTCCTGGAGATACGGCACTACCAACGCTTGCCAACTCCACCAAGCAACCAGACAATGCTCCAACACTGGTGCGGCTAATCGTGCCTAGATATATGTTCGAGAAACCACCAGTTGCTCCCCAGTTCGTAGCAGCACTCTCCATCGAGATATACTTTCCGTTACCAGAGATCTGTGGGCGAATCACCGCGGCGTTCGGCTGGTTTCCATTGGCAGGCAAACAGCGCACCATCTTAAAAAACTTTGAGTCATATACAAAAATATCAGAAAGGCTGTTTGTATCACCAGTCACAAGATTAGTGGCTGCCGATTGAAAAGTTATGAATCTCCCATCAGCGCTCAGTGAAACTCCTGTGGATGCTGAATCTGGAGCCAGAATTCTACTCGTGGTGTTACTTACCCGAGTTAAGTCGGCGATTTCGCCGGTGAGCTTATTCAGCTTAATCGAGAAGATATCCTTTGCCGCATTAAAGTCGAGCGCAAGAAACGGTGAAGCAGTCTCAAACCCCACGACTGAGCCGTCATCGCTAATAGACGGCTTGACCGAGTCGGACTGGCCTCCGATCGCACACCCCTGTGGGAAATGGAATTTGCAGTCAAGATCAAGATAGCTGTTGATAAAGTCCTGTCCGTTACGGACGAAGACATCCCTAACGCCATTGGTGTCCTTCCAACCGGTTTGGGGTTGAAGCTGGATCGCCTGGTCTACTAAAATACCCGTGGTGGCGTTATAATCCGTTGGAGAGGCAAGATTCCGATAGGTCACCTGACTCCCAACGCCCGCCACGGTATTCGCATCGGTATCATAGGCGATATACCGCCCATCGGCGGAGATCACAGGATTGGAGCTTGTTGCTTGCGTGATAGCAAAGGTATCGAGGTCGATTTTAAATGCTGCGACTCTGCGATTGACTACTGTCATCACCGGCCGCTTCTCCCCTGCAGCCAGTGGGTCATTCTCGGTCAACTGATTCCGTACTGAACCTGTCTCATTAAAGGCCGCCTCACGGACAGGAAGGGTAGCTTGCGAGACCAGGGAGGTTTTGTTTGCAAGCCTGTCACGCACGTAGACGTGGCTGCCTGGAAAAGCCACCTCTACATTACATGCATTGAGACACACCTTCACCATCGAACTGACCGGCGCATTAGATACGAACGCCACATACCGGCCGTCAGCGCTCACTGAAGGGGAGGAGGAGTCTCCTTGCCCCTCTGCATCGGTAATATCAAGGCTCACGAGCTCAACCGAATTGGCCTGACGATCAAGTAAATACACATGCCTGCGTCCGGGTGTCACCGACGGAGCGCTCACGAGATTGCTTGCTACTGACTCAAACACCACAAACCTTCCGTTGCGGCTTACGCGCGGGTTGATGCTGGCGGCGTTTGATTGGGGAGCTCCAGTATATGAGCCGCGGCTTATCAGAGCTGTGACTGAGCTATCGAGCGTCTCTGCCACGCTATCGAGTGCACCAAAACAGGACACTATCATTGACGCAAATAGTGATAGAACCGCGCGAGAAGATAGTCGCATGGGATATCCCTTTAATAATTACCAAGCCGCACCTCCAACCGTTGGAGGGCTCACAAACTTCTCCATCACTCCGAATTGGCATGTGATGGTTAACACTTCGAATCGTTACGACACTAGGAGCTAACTTAAGACTACGCAGGAACGCTAAGGGTTAGATGAAGTGGTGCTATCCAAGATGCAAACTTTTTATACCAGCCAGCGCCTACGCGTTGAGGCCAAGGTGCGCAACGCAGCAATCGCTTAGCTCATCAATCAAAGATAATCTCTCGAAGTCGTGGCAAATTTGCCTTGATTATTTGGCGGCACCGCTTCAGCGCTGGGCCCATCTCGGTGCTTTTTCAAACTACGTTCGGATGGCCTGGCTATATTGGCTTTTTCGCTCCTCTTGAGCAGCTCCACGGGCGTCGTTCTACAGCTCGGGCGAATCGAGGTAGGTTTTAGCATCAGCCTCTTCATTACCACTGCCAGGTTGGGTACCTTGCTTAAAATACTCCAGCACCGCACCCGGTGCCCCCTCCTGCGACATAAGACCGGTGTTCAAATCCATCCAGAAAGGCTCAACACCTGCTGGGGGTGTAAATCCTGCCGGCTCTGGCTTATCAGGAGCGGCGTAGTCAATTCCAAGTCGGTCTGCATCGGCCTTGGCCTCCTCAACGAGCTTGTTGTAGCTCTCCAGGTCCTGCTTAGCTAGAAAATCGCGCATCAAGTAGAGGAAGATGGGGGCAGCAACTTTTCCGCCGGTTTCCTTTTCACCGATCTCTTTCTTGGTATCGAATCCTACCCATACCCCCGCAACCCAAGACGGAGAGAATCCGATAAACCACGCATCCATCTGATCGTTTGATGTTCCGGTTTTGCCACCAAGCGGCCTCTGGAGCTGTTTTAGAAGATAGCCAGTGCCTCGCTCAATCACTCCTTGCATCATATAGGCCATGACAAAGGCACTTGCTGGGTCTATCACCTGTTGGGCTAGCGTCAATCGCTCCTGCTCAAAGTCATACAGAACCTTGCCAAAACGATCTTCTATGCGGGTGATAAATGTGCTTGGAAAAAGCACTCCCTTGGTTGGGAGCACCCCATACGCCCTGGTCAGCTCTAGTGGGGTCACCTCAGCGCTACCCAAAGAAATCGAGATATTTCTCCCTATCTTACTCGTAACCCCCATTTTTCTCGCTGTTTGAATCACAGCATCAAGGCCGATCCGGGAGACTATCTCTGCAGAGACTAAGTTCCGGGAGTGTTCAAGGGCCACCTGTAGTGAAATAGCACCCATAAATTTCCCGTCGAAATTGCCTGGGGTCCAGAGCTCATTTCCAACCTTAAAAGTGTGGGCCTCATCATGCACAATGGTGCCCGGAGTAAAGTTGAACTGATCAATCGCCGTCAGATAAACAACCGGCTTGAATGCGGAACCGGGCTGCCGCCAGGACTGCGTCGCTCGGTTAAAGACACTCCGCTGATAACTATATCCGCCAACGGTTGTAACGACTTTTCCTGAGAATGGATCGATGACTGCTAAAGCTGCCTCAAGCTCGGGAGTCTGGTCGAGCTGAAAAGTATCCAGAGATATCTTAGGAGCAGGCGCAGGGGAATTCTTCCCCTTTGGAGTAGGTGGAGACGGAGGAACAAACACCGAGACCTCGATGACATCACCCACCCGAATCAGCGACTCTGGAGCACCCCATGATACCGACCCTAGACTATCGAGCCTCTTTTTTGCCCAACCAGCCGCCTTGAGGTCGACTGTTCCGGTTGCACCACCCATGGAGACCGCCAAAGTCTTTCGAGTCGGATTGATATCTTCGACAAGTGCCGGATACACCTCGCCCACTTTGATATCCGCAGACTTCAGCAGTCCATACTTTTTTATAAAGACTTCAATGGATGCCTTCGCTATGTGGTCGCGCGGGCCACGCCACCCACGACGCTTATCGACCTCTCGCAACCCTCTGCGCACTGCTGCAGTAGCCATTGAGTCAGCCTCTAGATCAAGAGCTGTCCGAATAAGATATCCTCCCCGATCGATATCCAGGTCCTTCCACCGCTCCCCTAAAATGCGTCGCACCTCAGATACATAATATGGAGCACGAAAGATATTCTGTGTGGAGGCGGGGTAGACTTTCACCTCTTCTCTCTCTGCTGCCTCCACCTCTGCCTTCGTCGCAAATCCGGCTTTCAGCATCTGTCCGAGGACGTAGTGCTGACGACGCTTAGCCCTCTGGTACGATGCGATAGGGGAATATCTGGACGGAGCCTTTGGTAGACCAGCGAGCATGGCAGCCTCAGCCAAGGTTAGCTGCGAAAGCTCTTTCCGAAAGTATGCGCGTGCGGCGGCCTTAATTCCGTAGGCATTATTCCCGAAAAAGATCTGATTGAGGTAGATTTCAAGGATGTCGTCCTTGCTTAGCCGCTTCTCGAGCCGATACGATAAAATCGCCTCCTTGGCCTTACGCACGAATTTCTTCTCAGGCGAGAGCAACATATTCTTCACCACCTGCTGAGTAATCGTCGAGCCTCCCTGCGAAGCACTGCCGGTCTCAAAGTTTTTTACTATTGCTCGCCCGATACTTACGGGATCGATCCCTGAGTGCTTGTAGAAGGAGGCGTCCTCTGCCGCCAAGAAACAGTTACGCACCATCACAGGCACGTCCTTGAGCTTAACCGGGTATCTACGCTCTTGAAAGAACTCCCCCACCACCGTTTCATCGTTTGCCATGACGGTGGTTACTGCTGGAGGTAGATACTCCTCAACCGAGTTGAAATCAGGAAGGTCTCGGGTGATGTAATTGTATCCCCAAATGGCGCCCACCCCTCCAATGATAGTGAAGAGCAGCGCTGAGAAAATGAAAATATAGAGAAGTTTTTTAAACACAAAACCAGCGTGGATCGACTTGATACTCCATACGATACGAGTTATTGCCGAAAGATGCCATGCCTCTGAAGGTGGATACGGAGTCGCCGGGGGCCTGCCCCATGAGCCCACCAGAACAAGAAGATCAGGGCTGCTCCGATGGAATTAGAACTATCAATGCTTTGCACCGGGAAACTAAATACAATTTAGGGACGGGCGCTCGTCCTAGCCATACCTGGCCGGGCAGAGCGGGCTCTCGCAGAGAAACCGCTCTGGAGTGACTCAATACTGGGGCTCGCTAGTCTCAACTCACGGAGCCGCCGCAGACGGGGAAGCCAGCGCGCCCTCGGTGGCGCCATGGGCCGATTCCCCAGACGATGGATCAGATTTTAGTAAGGTCTCTACTCGCGGGGTAATCTTACGGAAGCTATCCGGTGAGATGATGAACGTTTCATTCACACCCTCGATATCCGCGATATATCCCTTTATTGGCGACGATATCTCGCCCCCTACTCGCACCACAATCTTCGTGGGCTGGCCCTCTTCCTTCTTCTCTACGCTGCCTGACGGCTTTTGGGTGAGTATGAGTTTTGCCGATAGCTTATCGGGATCCACCCTGGTGCCATCACTTGGAAAGTCTATCGCTGAAAGAGCGGCTACGGAGCCAAGAAACTCCCGCACAAACGGCTCATCAGTAGCCTTAGAGTTTACTTTCCACTCCTCACCCTGACGCTCTAGTCTAACCTCCTCTCGGCCTGGGGCCACTATGCTCACTGCGGCTAACAGCTCAGTATCAATCTTTATGGGGTTTCGCTCGCGCAGATCCTTGATTGATTTTGCGATGCGAGACACCGGATCGTACCCGATTTCAAATATCGGCGCTTGGCCTTTAATCGACATATAAAACCGTGGCTTGCTAGATGATACTTTGCCGTCTTTCTCAGCCACCGCATCGGCCACACGCCCAAAGGTGAGCTGCATCGGAACACCCGAGGATGACTCCCCAAGCTCGGACTCCACTGTCATCGTCGGGGTCGCAAGGCCATATTGAGCCAATGCCTCCTGCGCGCCATCTATAAATCGGGTGGCCTTGATATTGCGAATCTCTCGAAGCACTGAGTCAACACTACCCTGACTAGCCAAGAACGGACCCGGAGAGGAGATTCGCCACACTCCATCATCTCGCTCCAATGTAAAGCCACCTGCTGCTGTTGAGCGAACGGTTAGCCTCCGGAGCGCTCCGGTATCAAGGTCAACCGGAGTTACATCGCGAAGATCCGCTGCATCCTTATTCGCAGCTAGAAACAGATCATTAGGGACGAGGTACACAGTTGGTGCCGCTGCAACCTTAATGTACCTCTTCGAAACATACTCATTTAACTTGCCAAGCTCGTAACGATGCTCGACTAGAGATCCGTCCGAGGTCTTGCTCGTCACCGCAATACTCAGCTCTGGCTGCGCCAGGCCATAGACTGCGAGGTTCCCCTCGATCTCCTCTGGCGCAAGCGGGTTCTCGAGGATTATCGACCGAATTGCTGAGAGCATGGCGTTTAATGCCCCGCGGTCAAGACGTGAGTCCGGCACCCCCCTCAGAGACCACTGTTTACTTTGGTCGTCAGAGAGACTCGCATCTCCAAGCGGTTGCGCCGATTGATCAGATCTGGGGTTGCTATTTATAAGAGTGAATGCCCCTTTCGCGCTTGAGATTGTAACCTCAGCAATAGCTGTAGCAGCGACACGCTCTAAAGGGCGCTCGGCGGCGCGCTTCGCTTCATCCTTCACCATCTCAACCTTGGTGATGTAGAGCAGCAACGCTCCCAACACCACGAGCAACAACACAATCCTTCGCATGCTCATCATCACGCTCCCGAGTGCACTTACACTGCTAGCGCTCTGCGCCGCCACCAAATCAGCAGACCCATAATCAAAACGATCTCTGGAATGATAAATCCAGAGAGTAGGAGATTCCGGAATGTATCACCCGCGATAGGCTGTAAGGCAGCTCGCATTTTCTTCGGTCGAATCGTTATCGCAGCTTCCTCTCCGGCCAGCCAGTTGAGCGAATTCAGAATTAAGTCCTTATGTGATGAGTACTGGAAATACCGGTTGGTTATCCAATCAGAGTCACCGAACACGACAACCCTGCCAACCTTTGGAGCCCCGCCGTCAGCAGCCTTGTCTCCGTCTGCCGTGGGAAGCTTCTTTTCGTACGCCACTGCCAGGGTCACCGGTCCGGCGATGTCCCGCGCGTCTTTCTGGGCTGTTGGCTCAGAGCTATCGAATATACCTTTGAGGTCTGTTTCGCCCCAACCATTTTCCGTAGTCTTCACCAGCTCAGAATAAGTCACCTCTGCGTTACTTGCACCTTTTGGGCTCACCGAGGATGCCATATTGAATATCATGATATCCTGCTTCGAGAGCCGTTTGGTTATCTCGTGAAATCCAAAGCTATTACTCATGAACTCGGTAGCCAAAGCGGGGCCAAGCAACAGCCGCTGCACCAGATCGATCACAACGTCATTACCGACTGCGATACCGAAATGCTCAGCAATTGCGCGAACATCCCCACCTTCCCGGGGATCGGTTAAGAGCAGGAGCCTCCCACCTAACTCAACATATCGCTGCAGCGCCTCACGCTCACCCGACAGCAAAGGCGTCATTGGAGCAGCCAAAACGATCGCCGCAGCGTCCTCAGGAATCATCTGCTTTTGGCTTAAGACCACTCCCTCCATCTGTAGATGTTCATCTTTGACGGCATCTGCGAAGGCCTTGAGTCCACGCTCACCTTGGTCCTCAAGCCCTGGCTCCCCGTGTCCCTGCAGGAAGTAGATCTTTTTTGCAGCTCCCTGGGCCAACTTAGCAATCGCGGTCGTGATCGCCTCCTCGGTCGGCTGATTGATGCGAGTGACTGCCTTTGTATCCCCCTCTCCATACTCGATGTAGACAAGGTTGTCGCCCTTCATTTCATAGGTATCGAGCAATTGAGGCTTAGCACGAGGATTAACTATCTCTGTAGTTACCTTGCTCGGATTGATATCCTTGTAGAGAGTTAGCAAATCTTTTGGATTTTGCGCAGCGCCATTGCTGTCGTCTTGCTGCAGGTCAAACATCACAATTCGAAGTGGCCGCTGCAGCCCCTGTATGACCTGGGTGGATTGAGCAGCAAGCGAATAGACCCCCTCCTCGGTCAGATCAAGCCGCTTGTTGTGCCTAAAGGCGATCCAGTTTATCGCTACTAGTATCCCTACAAACACCAAGGAATATACCGCCGCGCTCACTCCAAAACGAACGGTGCGGCCCTTTACCACCTGGGTAGCCTCAGAGGCTCGTCTTGCGCCAACCGAGACAAACCAATAGGTGAGCAAAAAAACTCCGATTACAAGGTGTACGACTGTGTAGGGATCCCAGAAACGGCGGAAGACCAACGCGCCAAACAGACCAAACCCCACCGCTAGAAGGCCGAGGACCCCTGCGAATCGATTCCAGATATTCATATCTACCCTCATCCCTGCGGAAAATTTAACTAGCTATGATTGCCCTAGCGCCATCGGTGCGCCTCGAGCGCACGAAAGGCAAAAAATAGCCCTAATGAAATCAAACTCAAGAAATAAACCCCTGTCTTGATACTCACGACCCCACGAATCAACTCCTGCACCTGCATCGGCGGCGAAAGATACATCAAGACTTCAGACACCAAACCACTGCCCAAAGCCTCGGCTGGAGCATGGATCACATACAGCAACAGCAGCACCACAGTGCTACTGACCGCTGCTACGATCTGATTCTCTGTGGAAGAAGACACGGCGATACCAATTGCGGCGAATCCAAGGGCGAATATCCAGACTCCCAGCATCCCACACAGCAGCGGATACACCTCAGGGGTCGATACCACACAGAGGAGCAGTGGAAAGATGGATGCCATCACTACCATCAAGGTCATCACCGTTGCCACGCCGAGATACTTTCCAATTACGATCTGGGCAATGCTCACCGGCGAGGTCAACAAGAGCTCAAAGGTGCCACGGCGTCGCTCCTCTGCAATAACTCGCATCGTCAAGAGCGGGGTGAAAAACACCATAAATACCAAAATAGTCTGGTAGTACTGCTCCACAACCCACTGATTGATACTCGGAATTGTTGGGGCTCCCCACGGCATCTGAGCAACTTTAGCAACTACCAGATTGTAGTACGCCAAAAGATTAAAGAAGAAAAAGGAGCCTATCAGTGCAAACCCGGTGATCACGAAGTAGGCGATGGGAGAGACGAAGAAGGCCAATAACTCTCTACGCCATATAGCAAGAACATTTCGCATAGACTTAGCTCCCTAACTTCCAACCGCTAATGATGGCTGCACGCCGGCTTCCTGGCTTATGCAATCCATAAAGACCCTCTCTAGAGAGCTGCCACGAGTAAGCTCAGCGAGACCCTGCTCAAGTACAACGCGCCCTCGATTTATGATAACCACTTTTGAGCACACCATGGTCACTTCAGGCAGGATGTGGGTACTGAGAATGACCGTATGATCCTTCGCCAACGAGCTAATGAGCTCCCGAATCTCTATGATCTGTTTAGGGTCGAGTCCGCTGGTGGGCTCATCCAGTATGATGACCTTAGGGTTATGAATAATCGCCTGTGCTAACCCAGCGCGCTGACGAAACCCGCGCGAAAGGTGCTGGCAGAGTTTTTTTCTTACATCACCGAGAAAACAACGCTCAATACTCTCCTCTACTCGACTCTTAATAGAAGCTGAGGGGATCCCCTTAATCCTAGCTACAAAGGTAAGATACTCCTCAACCGACATCTCCGGATAAAGCGGTGGAGTCTCAGGAAGATAACCGATCTGCTTTCGTACCTCATCAGCCTGAGTGATGACGTCATAGCCTGCTACTCGCGCGGTCCCAGAGGTTGGCGGAAGGTATGTGGCAAGGATACGAATAGTGCTGGTCTTACCTGCACCATTGGGGCCAAGAAACCCAACGATGTCTCCCATCGCTGCAGAAAATGTCACATCCGAGACTGCTACAAAATCACCATAGCGCTTACAGATCTTCGAAGCCTCAATCATCGCCCCCCCACCATCTTCTAAACTGAGCACCGCTCTCAGAAGCGGTTATCCCAAGCTCGGGCATTATAGTCCACACGCAACAAGCCCATCCAAGGCAACGCTCGTGTCCGAGCTGCAGAGGCCCATCGCCAGGCCAATACCGTCAGGCCAAAACACAGCTTGCGAGAGCAAACTGAGCAGTTTGATCTCATAGACTCTTGGCGCCGCCCCCTTGAGTGGATTGCCAAAAAACTGCAGGAAGCGCAATGGGTAGCGATGCAGTAACCCTCCGATATGACGATTTATCTTTTCTATCAGGAGGAGGATACTGGATACCAGTCATCCCCTCGAGATAGGAGCCGGCTCATTCACCATCAATAAGCCCTGATGCCACCAAAGCATAACTCTGATACTTTCCCCCTGCCATGATTCCACTATTTCTACCACCATTACCACGCTACCGCCGAGGGCTAAGCTTCATAGCACCAGTCCTGCTTGGCGCTTTTTTGGGCGGGTGCTCAATGTTTTCTGGCCCGCAGGAGGATTCGCGATACTCAGAGCTCTCGGGGGGTAATGCATCCGAAGTCACCGAAGGCACAGAGGTGGCAGTGGAGC
>JBILUF010000271.1:0-4135 GCA_044371155.1 Bdellovibrionota bacterium | reverse complement strand
AAATTGTCACACAAAAAAATACCCACTACGTGGCCATAGGGCATCAGGATGGATATACATTAATAGAGGGCTCCAAAGGTTGGTTTGATCTTTTTGAGCACAGATTGAATCCAGCAGCCAGATCCGCTGCCTCGAGCCGTGTACAGAGAGACACTGCAATGAGCCGGCTACCCCTGACAGCTTAGGATCTAAGATTTCGGCTCAAGGCGGGTGATTTTGCTTCCCTGTAGGCCCAGTCCTGCCATCAGTCCCTTGTGAGAGAATGAGAATGCATAGACCCCCTCGCGCGCGGTACTGGTTGAGATCGAGCGCGCGAAGCCCTCGTCTACAATCGTCATAGTGGGTCCCACCCCAAGCTCCCAACCTCCTGAGCTATCGAGGTAGCGAAGGTCTGCATCACTCATAAAGAACAATGCATAACCAAACTTTTGCAAACCAGCCTGTAACCCATACGAGGCTGCCGCAATGTTATAGAATCCCTCGGCCTTGCCATCTTTAAACAGAGTGCCCTCACCGTACTGGCCACCCACAATGAAGCCGCCCTTGGTCACCCTAGGGAAAACCAAGACACCTGCCGCCTTCTCCCCCAGCACCTTAGCTGTGGGGGTATCGCGGTAGAGTTGCTGTAAGGCAGTTTGCGCATCTTGCGTCATTTGCGCCTTTGAGTCCGCTGCGTACGCGCTCCGAGGACCGATTGAATCAATCATGAGGAGCACTATGCACGCAACAAAACTTGCAAGCCTTTTCCTGATCATGCTCCCCCATCTCTACCTTGTCTCGAAACCTGCGTTATCCCTCACCTTGAGATCTGTAGGAAACTAAACTTCGAGTGCTGCAAACTTTCCAACGCTGGTAGCTTGGATTTTAGTCGTGCTCTGAGGCAGTGGCGTAGAAGTAGCATCAGCATGAGCAGTTAACAGGGATTCGTACCTGTGGCTCCTCAGTCTGCTACTCCAGCATATTTTCTAGCAGCCATGGAGATAACCGGCGCGTCGACGCCAGCGGATGCCCTCGATGCCTCGCATTAAGGAGCCGTCATACCATGATGCGCTCTTACTAAGGCGAGATAACAAGGGTCAACACTCCTGAATACGCACCCGCAGCTACCTTGAGCAGCTCAGTTCTGGAGATCAAAACCTGAAAATTTGCGTTTTCTGATCCTGAACATACGGAGGGAGGACGTGAGGCAATTGAAAAAGTCGAGGACTGCACACCCTTGGTCAGTGCAACATTACCGACCGTGCTTGTCGAATTATTCCATCGCACCTCATAGGGCAGGATTCCACCCGAGCCGTTGCTGAGGGTAAACGCATCCTCTTCTCCACTCCCTCGCGCTGTGACCTTGTAGTTTCCAGAGCTCTGATTGCTCCACACGCACACGTTGTCGTTGGCGGTCACCCCCTCGGGCGCGCCGGTATAGGTGCCGAGCGGTAGATTCCCGATGCCATAAACTCTGACTAGGGCTGGAACTGATAAGTTAATAGAAGCGGTAACATTATCCGCGGCAAGTGCGCGCGGAGGGGCAGCCGTCATCCCCAGCATGCATACGCTGGCGACAACCCTCCTGGTGAAAAAACCTTTGATCCTCATATGTTGTTATATCTAGGGTACTCTCGTAACCCGCTGGATTCTAGGGGGAATTTTATTACCCGTTTCACCGTGAAAGGTTCGTGATATCTTAACTACATGCGATCATTACTGATATTTACCGTGCTGCTGTATGCGATTTTCATCCTCGCGCTGCCCGCACACGCCCAAACGGTAAACATTTCGGGGTTGTCGACACTCAACCTGCCATCATTCTCGGGCAGCGGCAATTCAAGCACAGAAGATGATGTTTGTGTCTACAACTCGAACAACGCTGACTACAGTATTAGTGCTTCGGGCAGCGGCACTGGTGGTGCGTTTACTCTAACTTCGGCTGGTAGCACAGTTGCATACCACCCCTTTTTTCGGGACTCCGTTGGGTCAGGATCATTTGTAGAGCTTCAAAACGTCAATCAGAATTACGACTTCACGGACGCGAGCACCACTTCCCTCACTTGCGCTGATAGCGGTGGGGTGAATGCAACTGTACGAATCGTGGCAAATGAGGCCGATATGCTTAATGCCAATTCAGGCAGTTACTCCGGAAGTGTCACTCTAGTCGTTGCTCCAAGATAGCTCTCCAGAAACTCCATTTCTCACTGTTATCAGAATACGCCCGCTCTAGACTCATGACGGATGTGCCACTCAAACCTAGTTATGTAGCCCAAGTTGCCGATACGCTTCAGGTAAAAAAATCTCCTAATCCACGACAATCGATGCTCAAGAAACTCACATCATCCTGCGATTAACTCTGGTACTGATGCCAATCACCACTCTCTGGAAACACTTCATTCCCTTAAGCGACACATGCTACGAAGTTGCCCGTAGTAAGCCGTATGCGCTGCGTACAACAAGCGATAGAGGGAATCGGGATCGGTAAAAGATGGTGGCCAGAATCCGGGGAACAGGTGATACTATAGACTTTGCGTTAGTGGTGTTATGGAATGGCCGGAACAGTGTCATTTTCCCCGGCTTGTTTAGCGCTAGGTGAGCAGAAGATGCTCATGGTAGATGGTCAGGATGACAGGTCTTAGGAATTTTGGTCTTACGGCATGAGAGATAGAGACTTAGTTATGCTCGACTTGCGCCACCTTGTAAAAATCCCCCACATTCTGGGCTGCTCCGCGTTTCTAATCCTTGCCAACCTGACCTGCTCAGTCTCAGAGGCTGTCGCCCAGATCACCGTTGATAGCGTAATAGCGCATTTTTCAGCCATCGAACGTCCAGTGCGGAATGTTATAGTTGGTAACTCCTCGAACGACCCTGCCTATGTGAAGGTTGAGGTGACCGAGGTACAAGAACCAGAAAAGAGCGAAAAGATTGCTCCAACAACTGAGCTACTCGCCTCACCAAAAGCATTCTCCATCGAGCCGAATGGCCAGCGGACGGTGCGCCTACTGCTTAAGACCCCTCCGACCGACCGGGAACGGGTATTTAGGGTCTCCTTCATCCCTCAAGATCGGGGATTTGGAGAGGAGATCGCCCAAAGTAGGGACGGCATCAATACGTTTATTAAAGTCCTCACCGGTATGGGCATGCTGGTATTCGCTGACCCGCGGAATCCGGTTGAGGATTTAAAGTGGGAGCGCGCCGCAAACAAGATCGTGTTTACTAACACTGGTAACGTGAACGTTTTCCTAGGCGAGGGGGAGAGCTGCAACCCTGCTGGCGCTTGCTCCAAACTACCGACTAAACGACTTTATGCTACCAACTCATTTGAGGTGAGCGTCCCACTTGAAAACAGCGTTTCAATAATGAGCAGGGCTGGAGGGAGCGGGAGCTATAGGAGGATAGAAATCCCTGCAGGGCTCGGAGCTATGCAGTCGTTGATATCAAAGACTCCATCAAAATAGAGACCACAAAAAGGTTTCGGCCCCTAAGCCTTCAAAAGGACCCCTCTCAGCGTTGAGGTCTATTTTCTCCTTACGCTCCAATCACCTTCCATCCAAGGCAACTCTGCACAAGCTCCAAACCATTCCGAGGCACTGCGGAGACCTCAAAAAAACTACAGTTTTGTAATTGACCGCAGCCCACTTAAGACC
The DNA here is from genome assembly GCA_044371155.1 of Bdellovibrionota bacterium. Lineage (GTDB taxonomy): Bacteria > Bdellovibrionota_C > UBA2361 > UBA2361 > UBA2361 > CAZTER01. The sequence goes on along the minus strand of JBILUF010000271.1, from coordinate 506 downwards.
CCTATAACACAGAGAAAGCTTCTCATCTTCTGGGGTATGAACAAATCACTGCTCTTTAATACCTGGCCGATACTGAAAGGACTCATGTTGGCGTCGCTTATTGTGCTCTCCGCTCCCTCTGCGGCATTGACAGAGCAGCTCACAGTATCCCCCAAGATCAAGATTAAAACATCTAGCGCTGCGGTAGAAATATCAGCTGACACACGATATCCCCATACCCTCACCATGCTCGCCGATCCTCCGAGAGCCGTGCTTGATATACACGGCTTGACGATTCCGAAGCCGCGTCAGTTGGAACTCCCTAAGCATCCGCTCATTCGGGCGATTCGCGTCGGAAGACATCCGGGTTTTACCCGCGTCGTGATGGATCTCGCCGCGCTTCCCCCCAGGCCCCCAACAGTTGAGCTAACTGGCTCGAAAATAGCAATTATCTTTCCTGTCAGCGACGCCGAAGTCCAGCAACACTCGTCAAAGAAGATACCTGATGCAGCTGCGCCTCGCATCAT
>JBILUF010000270.1:0-4139 GCA_044371155.1 Bdellovibrionota bacterium | reverse complement strand
AGCTGGGGCCGGTCTCTTCAGAGCAGTTCACTAATGAGTTTAGGCTGCCTGGCACTCGGTTATACTGTAGCCGGAACTGCTCAATGTAGCTCTCGATCTCTGCAAGTTTAATCCGGGTGATATTCGCCTTGGCCTTGTCGCCAGCGCCAAAGATCTTGCCACCGAACACCGTCATCAAAATTGCGATAATGATAAGCACCACCATAATCTCAACAAGGGTGAACCCACGCTGAGCATTATGCTGAGCTGCACCGTGCAGACGACTGTGCATACGGGAGACACGTACTAGGGCAGACTGGCTTTTCATTTGGTTATTCCCCTAAATCAACGAACGTCAAAGACCCGAGCAGTTTAACCCAAGCACCGTGACAGGAACAGCTAAAACAGACCCTGCAGGGGCGCATTTAGAGGGCAGCTTGTGACGCCGTCACTTCTGAATGATGGTGATAAGGTCGGCCATCGGTAAGAGCACGGACACCACGATCACCAACACAATTCCACCCACAAACACCATCATGAGGGGTTCCAGGAGGGAGGTGAGCCGTCCTAGGGTGGCGTTAACCTCGTTTTCATACGCTTTGCCGGCTTTATCCAGCATTCCTTCCAGCGCGCCGCTTTTCTCGCCGATTGCTATCATGTGAGACAGCATGACCGGAAATGCCCCACTCTTGGTGAGTTCGCGAGCGAGGCTTTTACCTTCCTGTACGCCGGTGCGAGCATCGTCAAGGGCGCGGCGCATATGTACGTTGGTGGTGATATTCTTCGTGATATCGATTGCCCCCAGCAGCCCCACTCCGCTTGAGAGCAGCGCGGAAAGAGTTTTGGAGACCCGAGCGGTGCTAATCTTGATAAAGAGCGGGCCATAGAGAGGGGTTTTGAGGAGGATTTTGTCGATGCGGTCGCGGCCACTTTCTTTGCGGTAATACTCCCGGATGCCGACAGAGGTTCCCACACCAGCGAGCGCTATTAAATACCAATACGCGATCAGAAAATCCGAGAGCCCAATCACCATTCGGGTCGGGAGGGGGAGTACCGCGCCCTGTTTTACAAAGATCTCAACGATTCGAGGAATTACAAACACCAGTAATCCCACCACCACGGCACCGCACATAAACAGCATCAGGATAGGATACGTTAGAGCCGACCATATCTTGCGGCGCAGCTCCACCTGGCCTTCAAGGTAGTCCGCTACGTTGCTGAGCACAGTATCAAGTGTGCCGGAAGCCTCACCGGATGCCACCATATTGATGTAGAGATTTGGGAACACTTTGGGATACTTCCCAAGGGACTTTGCAAAGGTTGAGCCTTCCTCCACCTCTTCCTTCACCTGAATCAAGATCCGCTTCAGAGTGTTGTTTTCAGTCTGATCTGCTAGTGCCAAGAGGGAGCTAACAAGCGGTAGTCCTGCCGCCACCAGGGTGGCAAGTTGGCGGGTGGCAACCGAGAGATCTTTTAGTGATACCTGTGGGGTGCGGATGTAGCGCACCACATCCTTGGTCTTTGCTGCCGACTCAACCGCGCCCTCTCGGACCTCGGTAGGGAAGAGCTTCTGAGCTCGCAATCGTTGTCGCGCACTGCGGACATTCTCAGCATCAACGGTGCCCTTGGTCTGCTTGCCGGCGGCGTCGATGGCAACGTATTCAAAAAGAGGCATGCGAAGCGATTACCCTCCCATCTCTTCGTGGGTGGCAAGAAGCACCTCCTCCACTGAGGTGACCCCTTCCAGAACTTTTTTGCCACCATCAACTCGCAGAGTGTCGAAGCCGTGCTGTGCTGCAGCGTTCTTGAGTGTATTTGAATCGACCCGCTGCAAAATGAGGGGGCGCAGCTCATCGGTAATCAGGAGCAGCTCATGGATGCCAGTACGCCCTGAGTAGTGCGTATTCTGGCAGAACTCGCAGTTCTCAGTGCCAGGCCTAAACGCGGTGCGATCATGTACTGTTGCGGGATTGATTCCAAGCTCTGCTAGCTCCTCGTCGGTGATCTGGTATTCAACCTTGCATTGCGGACAAAGCCTGCGAATAAGTCTCTGGGCCATCACCCCTAAAAGACTTGAGGCCACCAGGAAGGGCTCAATCCCCATGTCAAGCAGGCGCGTTATTGCCCCTGCTGAATCGTTGGTGTGGAGGGTTGATAGCACCAAATGGCCAGTGAGAGAGGCCTGAATAGCGATCTCTGCAGTCTCGGTGTCACGGATCTCTCCGACCATCACCACGTCTGGATCCTGTCGTAGGATGGCACGCAACCCCGAGGCAAAGGTGAAGTTTATCTTAGGGTTCACCTGCATCTGGCCGATACCGTCTAGTTGGTATTCAATCGGGTCTTCAACGGTCAGGATATTCAGATCTGGAGTGTTAATCCGGTTTAAGCATGAATAAAGCGTGGTCGTTTTTCCAGAGCCAGTGGGGCCGGTGACCAGAATAATTCCGTTTGGCTTGCGGATGAGCTTCTCGACGATCTCGAGTTTCTTTCCAACGAGGCCCACCTGTGGAAGGTCGAGCACTGTTGCTGTTTTGTCAAGAAGACGCAGCACGATACGCTCGCCGAACTGGGTGGGGATGGTCGATACACGGATATCTACATCGCGACCAGCGATCTTTAATCCAATACGTCCATCCTGGGGCAGCCTTTTCTCGGCGATGTTTAGCCCTGACATGACTTTGATGCGGGAAACGATAGCGGCATGAAATGATTTATCCTCGGTGGCGATATCATATAGCACACCATCAACTCGGATCCGAACCTTGAGCTTATCCTCATACGGCTCAATGTGGACGTCACTTGCTCGCTGCGAGCTAGCCCTAAAAATCACTGCGTTTACATACCGAATGATTGGGGCATCATCGTCTTCGGCATCGGTGACATCGATCTTTAGCTGGGTGCCGAATTCATCCTTCTCCTCCTCTGCACCTGCCAGCGAGGATGAGCGGTCACTCATAAGACTTGTGCGTATCGAGTTGATAGCACGAGTAACCTCTTCTGGAGTTGTGACCATGACCTTGACGGGACGTCCGTAGCACAGCCGCAGCTGGTCGAATACTTCCGGCGCGAGTGGATTGGCGGTGGCCACAACCACCTGGTGCCCGTCACCTCCAATTGGAACACAGCCAAACTGCCGGCCCCATGAGCCAGCGATCCGGTCAAAGTCCCCGCGTTTGAGATCTCGAGGGGGGTGTGGCTCATCCAACCGATCAGAAAAGGGTAGCCCGAGCTCTGCCGCCAAGGCACGAAGCTGAGCGGGGGTGACGACGCTCTCGTCTACTTCTCTGCCACTACCTATCGATGAGGCCATACAGTCCTAACAAAGCTTTTGCGCTACTCAATTTTGCCGTCAACTACCCACGGATTTGCTCCAAGGTTCATTATCTCATATGGAGACAACGCGTACCATTGAGAGGCCAATCCTTTGTGAAGGCTGCGGGCAGAGGGTTCATCCCCGTAAATTCCTTGCGCCGTAAAGATTAGGTCCCCACCTTCGGCTTGAAACCTATACCGTTGCCCGGGCGTAAAGAACCTAGTTGCTGCGGTCGGGCTATCCTTGCCGATACTCAGCGCTAGGAGAGAGCCGCGCATTGCCGAGAGAAACGGCACCGAGGCAGGGGCTTTTTGTCCCTTTGCTAGTGATAGCACTACATACTGGCCCTGCATTAGTTGGGCCGAGGGTTGCTGAGTGGTATCACTCAATGCTCCTTTAGGCGCCGCGTCCTCTTTTCGTGCGCTAGTACCAACGGAGGGCTCAAACCGTGGTGCTGGAGCAGATGCGGGAACCTCCTTGGTGGCGGATTTGGCACTGGTGTTCGACTTGGCACTGGTGCCCGACTGCGCGCTAGGTAGTTTCGGCGCAACGTGCAGCTCTACTACACCGTCTTGCTCCCCAGTCTCTGCATCCAGAGTCAGCTTCTGTGGCCCGTCACTCTCTTTGAGCGGGGGCAGAATAGTGGAAGGTTTTGGCCCATCCCAGGAGGACGCCTCGCTTACCTTATTGATGCGCTCGTCACGTAACACCTCCTTTCGGTCTGGATAGGAGTTGAGCTTTGCCATCTGCTGCTCCATGTCATCCCGCTTCTCCACCGTGAGGTCTCGATGGTCAAACTGATCTTTAATGATGCGCGGGGTGATGAGACTCAAGAGATTAGTTT
>JBILUF010000016.1:0-13658 GCA_044371155.1 Bdellovibrionota bacterium | reverse complement strand
AAGCTATTTCGTTCGTCAACCGTGCAAAGACAAGAGAACCGTGTATTCACGATCTGCAAGGTGCCGTTGATATACGCCATCTCGTGCGCTGCGATGTCTCCGGTGACATATGCCTTACGCGGAGCAAAGCAGACATCATACGGCTGCAGATTGCCCTCCAGGTCTCGGACCTCCCCAGCATCACGTAAGAACCAGATCTTGTTCTTCGCCCCCAGGGCGAGCTCCCCTTGATGGAGGGCCAATCCCGTGGGTCGATCAAAGATGCGCATCAGCATGAAAAGTTTATCTGGTCGAGGCGAGAAGGCTAGGATGCGCTGGGCCTGGTAGGTGCTTACCAGCAGTGAGAGATTGAGGGAGCGAAGTAGCTCTGGGAAATTATTGGTGTGCACATACCCAACACTTGCCTCTTTACTCTCAGCGCCGGACGGGGCGGGGATCTTTTCTGGTGGGCGGATAGCGTTCATAGGTAGGAGTGTGTTTTGGGGGGAGAGCCGTATGATTTAGACCTGTTGTGAAGTTAGATGCGCCGGCCTAGAGGCATGCCGCAACAGAGTGTTGTGGGTTGGCCGCAAGGATTTTGCGGGAAAATAAGCAAAAGAATCAATACATTGGCCTCGTGTCGTCAGGGCGACAGACAGTCATGCAAAAACCGTTGGCGCGAGGCTCCGGAGAGGCTTCGACCGGAGGCCACCCCCAAACAGTATTCCAACCGTGCTTTTTCCGGAGGGGAGAGCTTTGATTCCTGGCTCGACTCGGACGGCAACCCACCGGGGTCAAGGTCAGTGTCTAGGCGGGTTTTAGCCTCGCAGCTCCCCAGGAATCGTTGGCGAGCGGCCGCGCCGAGCTCTTTGGCAGCAGCAGCAGCGCTACACTCGGCACTGGGCGTGCTGGATGACAGCGGTTGACTCGCCGCTACTTGAGGGAAAAGGATCGAGGTTACACCCAGCATGAACACCGCAAGAAGCATTGAGCAGCTACTCTGATCTCTAGTGTTCATAACTCCTCAAATGTAGGGGGTCATTTTTTGAGCAGTGCTGAGCTGGTGTGGCAAGCGGGCGCGGAAAGGCGTTCGATAGCACTACGTGTCCTCCTGCTTTCTTCGTTTGCGACTACGTTCCAGAGCCGCAGCGATCTCTCGGTCGTGCCGCTCGGTGTAGCGCATCGTGATACGCACATCGCTGTGCCCGAGCGCTTGTGACACCAATCTGATATCGCTTGAGTCCTCAAGCAGGTCGAGCGCAAAGGAGTGCCGCAGCAGATGCGGATGAAGATGCACAGAGGCCGAGAGCTCATTCACGGCGCGCCAGAGGGTTTTTGCGCCCATGATAAATGTCTCAGGTTTTCCCGGTACGGCACTATAGGTGCTAACAAAAAGTGGCAGAGCGCGGTTATCGCCTCGAGATAACTTTTGGTAGAACTTGAGTAGGGTTTCCTCTCGTACCTTAATATACTCCGCCAACTCCTTACGCATCTCGGAGGTGATATAGACATTTCTAAACCTTCGCCCTTTCGTGCGTACCCCTTCCAGCCACTCTAAGGAGGGATCTAATTGACCGAATTTGAGTAGCCGCACCTCGTCTGCACGCAATCCGGTGTCGAGCAGCAGGTTAAATAATGTGGTGTTACGGATCCGAATAAATGAATTCTTCTCGCGGGTGCGTGCAACTGCTCGGGTGCGTACCGACTCCACCTCCCGCCGTGAGAGTGCTTTTGGCACAGGGTTGTCGGCTCTAGGGGCTTTGACCTCGCGGGCGGGGTTGACGAACCCTGGCATGCGTTCAGCGAGGGTTCGACCCATATGTTTTAGGGTAGCGAGCCGTCGAGATACCGTTGCTGGTGCCTCCCCCTTGGCAAGGCATTGCTCGATAAACTGCTTTACCGCTGAGTAATCCCAATGTGCTACCCGTAGTTTCTCGGCTTTGGCAAAGCCATGCAGGTGTGCAAGAAAGGTGATAAAGTGCTTGAGGTCAAGCCGCTTCGCTCGGGCAGTGTGCCCGTCGCCAGCGGCGTAGTAGCGAAGATAGCTCTCAATCACCTGGGTAAGAGATAGAGCCTCCGCTGATGCGGCCGATGATGGTTTTCTTTGGTCGAGTAGGTCAAATGTTCCCACCTCTACTAGGGTGGGGCGCAGCCACGATTCTGTCAAGGTAAAGGACGCAAAGATGGGTAGTCACGAGGGCATCACAAAGATTCTGGAGGATGCCGCTCTGGCCGGTGGCCACGCTATTCTTACTCTCTTAGAGGCGGGGGTGAAGGTCGAGGCCAATCGTAAAGCTGATGACTCCTTGGTGCTAAATCTTGATCTCGCCTCGCAGGAGGCGATGCACCGCTCGCTCAATGGCGCTGGGCCGGTGGTCAGCGAGGAGGATCCGGCAAGTCACTCATTGATCGTCAGCGGAGGTAGTTATTTCCTGGCGGACCCATTAGATGGCACCTCAAGTTGCCGACGGAGTCTTCTAGCATACGGGAAATTTGTCCCAGGTCAGGTCGGTTTTGGTCCGATTGCAGGATATGTTGAAAATGGTCGGATGGTAGCGGCAGCCTTCTTTAATCTGCCTGACCGGATGTTATACACTGCTACTCTCGGAGAGGGGTCTTTTGTGGTCGAGGTGCCTGCTGATTGCCAGCGACCCCAAGGCGCCGCAAGGTGCCGCATGACTGCGCGAGAGCAGAGTGCGCTAGTAGATGCTGCGGTGTTGTTCTATCCGGGGACACGCGAGGAGATTGAGCTGGCTTTCTTTTTAAAATCCCGAAAGATAATCGATGCGCTCTATCGGTTTGGCAGTTTCGCCAACGATTGCACCCGTGTTGCCCGTGGGTATGAACAGGTTGAGCTACAGCTCGCTCCCAGGGCATGGGATCTCCCTGCCGCTCTTATAGCATCGGAAGCAGGGTGCTCTGTGATTGTTGATCCCCTGGGCAGGGCAATCTTGCTTGAGGATTGGGAGGTGACCGCGCGTAATCCAGTTTGTATCGTTGCGCCAGGGCTTGAGCAGCCGATGCGGGAGGGGTTAGCGCAGTATACAGGCAGACCGTAGTGCAGATTGCCATGTGACTTCGCGGTTGGCCGGGGTAGGTAGTTAGGTCGTTCGAGGAGTGTTGAAATAAGTGCATCTCTATAACTCCACCTCAGTGCGCGGAATAATTCGTAAGGGTAACTTGCTGCTGGTAGAGTGGCTTGCTGCTAAAGGGATCTGTTTTCTTCCCGGCGGCACCGTTGAGAGCGGGGAGGATCTCGCCCAGGCACTTAGTCGTGAACTGGAGGAGGAGATAGCGGGGGCTACGTTTACAATCGGGGGATACCGCGGAAAAATCGGCCATCGCTGGCAGCAGTCAGATAGGGCTAATAGCTGCCTGAATCATTTCTTCATCGTGCATTGGAGCGGCGCTACAGAGCTATCTGCCAAGGAGCAAGGAAGATCTCTGCGGTGGATATCCCTTGTCGATGCCGCAGCGGTTGGACTACAGCCACCCAGTCTCGGTGCGCTGCTTATGACCTCGGAGGATATAGCGTGGGATCTGGTGGATGAGTCGCGCAGTTGATTCGCAACGCGATCTCACGAATGGTCTAGGTCCTTCAAAAATGCCTTCTCTGCTAGCTTTAAGCTGTGTACCATGGCGAAATGGATCTCGCCTTAATAGCTCTCGCCATATTCTCTGTTATCGCCACGATTATGGGGATCCATTGGTATCGTGCCACTGTTCGTCGTGAGGAGGCCTCACGATTCTTTCTCTCGCGTGGATTCAAATTCACGCCAGGGTATCAATCCCTCGAGGAGGCAGGGCGCGGAAACTTCTTTTTGTTTAGTAAGCGCAGATCCCCTGGCGTGTATAACGTCGGAGAGCGCTCGATAGGGGATAGCCGCATCTCTCTTTTTGATTATAAGTTTACTTCCCGAGCCAGGAAAAATCGCAGGACTATACACTTCACTGTTGCTGAGGTGCGCACTGCGGCTCCGCTACCGATCTGTACAGTGCAAACAGAGACGATCCTCTCAAAAATTGCCCAGGTGGCAGGGTATGAGGATATTGATTTTGCGCATGATCCTGAGTTCTCAAAACAATTCGTGGTGCGCGGCGCTGAACCTGCTCAGATTAGCGCAATGCTCACCGCAGAGTTGCGGGAATTTTTCTCGACATTTCCTGATTTAAACTTCGAAAGTGGGCCGGATGGATTTATCTGGTATACCCCGGGGAGTTTGAAGGTGGCGCAGTACGACAGAATGTTGACCTGTGTTGAGCAGCTGGACCAAATGTTAAAACGACAATGTTAGCTGGTTAGCCGGGCTGGACAGTGATCGCTCGATCTGGGTTCCACGGGTGCTTAGTCGCTCTGGGAGCTTTGGCGATCGAGGATCTCGATATGGTGCAGTGCTCATATTCTTCCTCGCCTCTTACCCCCCAAGGCTCTTTTTGATACGCTGACATTGAATACGAGCTACTAGGTCTGATAGGACCTCAGCACCTCCATGGGGTTGGTCCGGAGTAGACCTAGCGTCATCGTAATGCCAACGATAAATACAGCGCTTAAGACGGCACCATACAGCACCAGCAGCTCTTTCCATGGGACCAAGAAAGAGCTCTCAAAATACCAGTGTGCAATAATCCAGCCGCCAGTGAGGCTTGCGCCGATGCCGACAATAGCGCTCAAGGTTGCAAGAAGAGTAAACTCAAAGCACGTAATCAAAATAATCTGCCAGCGTGTAGCCCCGACTGCCTTGAGCAGCAGGAGCTCCTTGAGCCGCACCGCCCTAGTAGTGGCGAGCGCGCCAGCGAGAATACACAGTCCTGAAATGATCGTGAAGAGCGCGAGGAACTGGATCGCCACTGCGACTTTAGAGAGCACAGAGTCTGCTGTCTCAAGGATCAGATTCAGGTCGATCGCAGAGATATTGCCATACGAGGAAATAATCTCCCGTTGTACGGCGGCGAGGGATTCTAGGGACCTTGCTCGGGTCATCATGGCGAAAAACTGAGGAGCCTCCTCTAGTATCCCCACCGGAAAGAGAAAGAAGAAGTTGGTTTGTATTCGTCGCCAATCTACGCTTCGAATCCCGACCACCTCGGTTTGAACAGACACACCCTGCACATCGAACTGAACCTTGTCGCCCAGTGACAGTTTCAAATCCTTAGCGATACCCTCTTCAACCGTTACCGGTATGGGCGTGTTAGAATCTCCGTCCCAGTGGAAGTGTGGCACCAGTCGTCCAGCTACTAGGCGCTCGCTCTCAATCAACTGCTCTCGGTAAGAGGAGCGATACTCGCGACGCAGGGTCCACTCCGGAATCTCCGAATCGGTGCGAAGATCGTGGTTGTCCCTGCCGTTGATTGCTGCAAGACGCATGGTAACAATCGGCACCTCCTGTTGTATGGCGAGTTGATGCCGATGTAGCAGCGCTCGCACCCCTTCTCGTTGGTCGGGCTGGACATCGAATAAGACCAGATTCGGACGGGTACCAGCGCCAGCAATGCTTACCTGTTCAAGCAAGGAGGTATGAGTAAGAGAGATCGTGCCCAGAAGGAAGATCGCAAGGCCAAGAGTGACAACAACGATGCCAGTCTGACTCTGAGGTCGGCCCAGCGCTGCAATACTGTAGCGAAAAGCAAACGGCAGGGTTTGAGGTCGCCACCGCTGCACCGCTACCATGCAAAGCCAGGAGACTGTCCCCAGCGCAGCACACACTACAAGCAGGAGTGCCGCGGTTGCGGATCCGACCAAGATTGAATCCAGAAGAAATGACATGGTGGCGACAAGAATCACCACTCCTGCCAGAGCCAGATATACATGCGTTCGACTAACGGAGAGATTCAATCCTCGACCTGGAATAAGATCTCCACCACGGATTGCTGCCGAAGGGGGGATGCGAAAGGCTCCGAGTAGGGGCCAAAGGCAGAAGAAACCTCCGACCATAAGCGCTATAAAGAAGCCCTGCCCAAGGATGGCTAAAGGTAGCTCAGGAGCGACCGTGACTGGCAGGAACTCTCGTAAGATGGTCGGGAGTAGGTAGCATAAGGCGGCGCCAGCAGCAGCACCTAAGAGTGCTCCAAGGATGGCGATGAGAAGAGTCTGGGCACCGAAGAGAACCCCGATGTCTCTGCGGGTGGCTCCCAGGCATCGAAGTGATGCAATACTTGAGGCACGGGCTCGAATAAAGGTCAGCATTGCAGATCCAACGCCAATCCCTCCCAGCAGCACGGCAGCAACGCTAATAAGAGTGAGAAAACGGTGTACATTCTCCAATACTCGCCCAAGTGATTCCTTCCGACGCTGCACCGTATCGATTTCAAAGCGGTGCTGCATCTGCAGCTCTTTTAAACTTCTCTCGATAGCGGGGATCTCGCTGGCGTTGTCGATGGCGAGGTGGAGCTTGTAGCTAAGACGACTCCCCCTTTGCAAAAGCTCTGAATTTTCAACGGCGCGAAGGGGCACAAGAACCTTTGGTGCAATGACGGTGCGAGCGTAACTTTCACCCGGAAATTGCTCGATAATGCCCCTCACCACAAACGGAATTCTTCCGATACTAATTGGGCTGCCCACTGAGATATCGAGCTGTTGAGCTAATGACCGGTCGATGAGCGCGCCGGCGCCATCTTCTCCTGACTGAAGTGCTCGTAGTGCGGACTCAGGGTGGATATTCGGAGTGCCATAGAATGGATATAGTCCATGTAGACCACGCACCTGTACGAGCCGACTCGGATTTTCATTAGGCGTTGAGAGCATGCTCGCGAAGGTGAGCTCTGCGGCGATGCGCACATGCTTTGGCACTACATCGCGCACGGATTGTTCCAGTGGCGCAGAGCTATTGATGGAGAGGTCAGCTGCTAGCAGCGACTTTGCCTCGTGCTCAATTGCCTCTGTCATGTTGTGGCGCACCCCGGCAACGGCGACAAGGATCCCGATACCAGTTGCGAACGCGACGATTACAAAGATAAACCGAAACCAGCTGCGCCGGAATTCAGAGGTGACGTAGCGAGCTAACAGATGCGGGCTAACCATGGGCAATTTTTCCGCCACGTAAAGCAATTTGGCGTGAGCACCGTGCTGCGATCTCTGGATTATGAGTCACTAAGACCAATGCGACGCCAGCGGCGGCATTGAGGGAGAATAGGAGATCGATAACTTTGGTGGCGTTCTCAACATCAAGATTTCCCGTCGGCTCATCCGCGAATAGGACACTGGGCATGTGCACTAACGCTCGCGCGAGAGCCACTCGTTGCTGCTCTCCCCCAGAGAGCTGTGCTGGATAGTGGTGAAGGCGGTTCTGCAGGCCAACCTGTTCGAGGCTTGATGCCGCTTGCGCACGAGCGGCTCGCGCAGGAGCTCCACCAAGCTCAAGTGGTAACATCACGTTCTCTATCACTGAGAGGTTTGAGATGAGCTGAAAATTTTGAAAAACAAATCCCATCCGAGTCCGCCGCAGAAGCGCACGTTCGTCCTCGCTGAGAGTAGCTAGGTCTTGACCCTCAAAGCGAATCGTCCCTCGACTGGGGAGGTCGAGCCCTGCACAGAGCCCCAGAAGGGTTGTCTTACCGCTACCTGATGGGCCAATAAAGGCGCAGGTAGCACCCGGTGCGATGATAAAGGATACATCGCTCAACACCGCGAGCATCGCGCCCTCTTCCGACTGTAAAGAGGTAACGGGAACCATCTTGTGTACTTCTGAGACCTCGAGGATCATCCTGCCTCTAAGAAAATAATGCCAATTTATGCCCCGCCATCGTACTGTATGAGGGGGAAGAGAAACAGATATGCGACTGGGGAAATTTGATACTGAAGGTGTGCTGAACGCATTCTGGCGCTGTCTTATCTGCTTATGCCTTTGGGGTAATGATGCCGTAGTGAGTGCGGCGGAGCCGTCTTTGCCCAGGGTGTTAGTCATGGGCGATAGCATCGCCGCAGGCTATGGGCTGGATCCTGGCAAGGCATTTCCCGCCCAGTTACAACGATTTGCGGTGGAACATGGGATCAAGGTCGAGATTGTCAATGCTGGTCTAAGTGGGGAGACCTCGGCTGGGGGCGCCAGACGTATTAGTTGGCTCTTAAGGCAGCACGTTGATATCTTTGTGCTAGAGCTTGGCGGTAACGACGCGCTGCGTGGTCTCGCCGTGAATGAGACGGAAGTTAATTTGACGCAGATAATTACGCGAGTGCGTGAACGATATCCGACCGTGCGGATTGTCCTGGCCGGGATGAAGGCCCCACCAAATCTGGGTCCAGACTTCACCAGCCGGTTTGAGGCGCTGTATCCGCGGGTGGCGAGTGCCACCGGCTCAATCTTGATCCCATTTGTGCTCGATGGGGTGGCGGGCGTACCCGAGCTAAATCAACCAGATGGCATTCACCCCACCGTAGAGGGTCAGGCTATAATCGCCAAGACGGTGTGGGGCACCTTGGAGCCTTTGCTGCGCGCCTTGCGGAATCAGGTGGAGCCCACCCGCTAGAGAGTGTGGGGAACTGGGGCGGAATCGCCAACTTTTACGCGGTCTGCCCCAGCCTTTAAAAGCTGAAAAACTTTTGAGCAGCCGACAAAACCACTTGTTATAGAAGAATGCTCCTGGAGCCCTCTTCGCCAGCTCTCTTTTTGTGAGGAGCCGAGTGCCTCACACCTCTTCCTGAGATTATTTGGGCAGCGCTGGCTTGGCATCCACCCCCGCTCATCTGTCTCAAGAATCAAGCGCGCACCGATACTGGCAAGAACTGAAATCCCGGCGAATGAAAATGCGGCTCAATTGAAAATCAGTAATTGGAACTCTGCACCAAATTCCACTTGCCTACCCACATCGCACATCATCGTTCGCTGGTCCTCGAGGCAGCCATCGTCTGCGGTCATTGAATGCGATAACGCCACATCAAACTCGTTGTATTCAAACGCTTCAAGGTTGCGGCTATCGCTCACCACGCTAATACACTCCATCGCGCCTGACATCTGCGCTGGGTTGAGCTGAACAACACCTTTCGTTTATCTATTAGCCGTAGCCTTTTGCGGCGGTGACTCTGGGTATCTTTCAGGCAGCATATGCGTAGGCGTGATGCCAATACTGTTCGCTGCAGGACCCTAGGATTCCGCGGTATTCATCAGAGGGTGATCACGAGATAGCCACCTCATGGATGACCGCCAAAATGTCCTTCGTCTCTACTATCCGGAGAGCATCATCCCAGGGCACCTTTATCCCAATCTCTTTTCGAATCAGCACCAATGCCCCCAGCGGTACTCCGCTTACGTTCGTCTCCTCATCTGTGTGATCATCCACGGCACTGGCCACCTCTACCACTTCAGCCATGAGGCTCTCAGACATCTCTCGTTTCGCGCCCTCGGGCAGATACAGCCCTGATTCGGTCTGCTGGGTGTCCGGAAGCACCTTCACCACCACCCGCATTCCAAGTGGGTTAATCCTGCGGACATGTTTGGAGCTTGGCAGGGACTTATCCTCCGGCATCAGGTCGGAGTAGGTAGTTTCGAAATCTTTCAAATCGCGCTGTAAGTGCGGGAACTTCTCTTTTTTATTCACGGGGCTTCTAAGAAAAAAAATAATTTTGAGAGCCCCAGATCTTACCAGGTAGGGGCACCTTGAGCTACCGGATGGCGGCAGAGCCGGCGCTTTTTAGAACGCTGGTTGTGTAAATTATTGATTTGGCTTGCTCTTAACCTGATTCGGATGGGGCACGGAAGCATCAAATACATGAGGTCAAGGGTTAATTTTCTTGTATCTACGCGGTATTTGTCACTAGAATGGTTATTCTAGTGGTGGCGTAACAAGCTACAATTAAAGCCAGCTTTCAATATCGATTACGTGCAGTGCGTTGCTGCTCGTACTGTCTCTAAGAGGGTTTCATGGGAAATGTTGCTTCGCTGAATGTGGATGGCAAGTCATATGAGCTGCCAGTGGTGGTAGGGAGTGAAGGGGAGACCGGAATCGACATCTCCTCGTTGCGAGCGAAATCGAACTGCATCACGCTTGACCCTGGCTACATGAACACGGGCGCCTGCCAGAGTGCGATCACCTTCATCGACGGTGAAAAAGGTATCCTGCGCTACCGCGGCATCCCGATTGATGTGCTCGCTGAGAAGTCGAATTTCCTTGAGACCGCCTATCTTCTGATGTACGGGAAGCTCCCGAACGCAACTGAGCTTGAGTCATTTGTGCGTCGGGTGAAAAAGCACACCATGCTACACGAGGACATTAAGAGCTTCTACGACGGGTTTCCGCGGGATGCTCATCCGATGTCCATCCTTGCAGCAGTTGTATGCTCGCTCTCTGCGTTCTACCAGAATGAAGTTGGTGATGCGCAGGAGCAGCTTGAGCGCAATGCTGTGCGGCTCATTGCAAAGCTTCCAACGATTGCAGCCTTCGCTTACAAGAAATCAATCGGCCAGCCATTTATCTATCCAGATAATGCAAGCGGCTACTCTGAAAATTTCTTGCGTATGATGTTTGCAACTCCGGCTGAGAAATATGAGGTAGATCCTGATTATGCGAAGGCGCTTGATCTGTTGTTGATCTTGCATGCTGATCATGAGCAAAACTGCTCGACCTCGACTGTGCGTATGGTGCGCAGCAGCGGTGCTAACCTTTTTGCCTCGATGACTGCAGGCATCTGCGCCCTATGGGGCCCACTGCATGGTGGTGCAAACCAGGAGGTAATTGAGATGCTTGAGCAGATCCGTGCTGAAGGCGGCAACGTTAAGAAGTACGTTGAGCTTGCCAAGAGCAAGGATAGTAAGTTTAGGCTGATGGGATTTGGACACCGCGTTTACAAGAACTTTGATCCGCGCGCCAAGATCATCAAAAAGGCCTGTGATAAGCTGCTTGCCAAATCTAAGGGCAACGATCAGCTTCTGAGCATCGCCAAGGAGCTTGAGGAGGTTGCTCTTCAGGATCCATATTTTGTTGAGCGTAAGCTGTATCCGAATGTGGATTTCTATAGTGGTATCATCTATCGCGCCATGGGGATCCCAATTCCAGCCTTTACCGCGATGTTTGCCCTGGGCCGTATGCCAGGCTGGATCGCACATGCTATGGAGTATAACCGTGATCCCGCTGCTAAGATCGGTCGGCCGCGCCAGGTCTACACCGGTCCGACGGTGACAGATTACGTTCCGCTCTCCGAGCGAAAGTAGCCTCGCTGCACCCGCATCGACGATACTAGAAACGAGCTACTGTAGATAGCCGCTGGTGTGCTTGGAGCACTGAAGCCCCAGCTTGTCACCGAGTGTTAAGCTGATCGCAGCTGCGGAGGGCGATAACAACCATAGCAGGCCAGCTCCGCTGCTCAGAGGTATCGCGATAGGGGCGACCAGGAAGAGTCCTTGTCGCGCAGGGCGACAGCAGCTCCGTCAGTCTTTTTGTCTGTGAAGCCGGTGCAAAGATAAACTCAAGAGTGCCGCTTGCTTTAAGCGTTGTAAGCTCTGCCTCAGACTCAATACTGACCGTATACGGGGCGAGTAGCCCAAGATAAATCTTTTCATGGAAATTAAATGGGGCATTCCTCTTATCGAGCGCCTCTGTAAGGTTAAACAGAGCTACTTTCCCCGCGGATGAGGAGCGTTCAAGCTCCTGACGTATCCCGCGGCAGACCCAATCAATTGCGCGCGGTGCTTGATCGCGGGTGATTCGTTTGAAGACAGCAGAAGCGGTATTCGAGACACTCCATATCCCGTACGAGGTGATTGTCAGCGTGACCAGAGCCGCGGCTATCCGAGCTAGAACCCGGGGATGCATGCGAGCGATGCCCCAGAGTGTCTGTACTGTTGAGCAAAATCCTGCTGCGCAGAGTAGCGCGATGGCGGGGAACGCGGGCGCCAGATACCACTCCAGCCGAGAGCTAAGGGCGCTAAATCCGACTAAAGGGATGAGTATCCAGGTGATGAGAAAGTAATACCGGGCCTCTTTCCGTAGGCATCCAATCGCTCCGATTAGCAGTCCGAGGACAATCAGCCAAGGGGGAGCAACGCTCCCTTTTTTTAATAACAGGTCAAGGTATAGGTCCCACCGGTCAACGTTATGAAACCCAGAGCCAAGAAGACGGTCATAGAGATTGACCTGCAGCATCTGCCGTATGGCATCTGGAACGATTAGGGTATTTAAACCGAAGTAGAGGGACGCAAAGAAAGCTGTGCCGACTAACGGGACTAGAAGCACGCGGTGCTCAGCCCGTAGGAGCGTTCGCAAACCTATCTGCATGATTAAAACGGGGTAGAGAATCAATACCGGGAAGAACCCCGCTGCGCTCTTGGTCCAGATAGCACAGCCAGAGAGAAGTCCGATGCCGAGCGAGAGCAGGGAGCGCCGTCGGCGCTCGGCGCCTCCCAGGCCGCGCTTAGATAGGCATAGCAGCTCCCAGGCTAAAAGCAGTGCGGCGGTGGACAGGAAGACAAGCATGCTATCTTGCACTGCTTGCCGCACCACATGTTTAAACAAAAACACTCGATTCACACACAGGAGCAGCGCCGCGGTGTAGGCAATGCCGAGCGAGTTGAACATCCGAAGCGCTAGGAGAAATGTGACTGCTATTGTACCAAAGCCGGCAATCCCATCGAGGATACGAAAGGAGAGGTTGGAGTCGCCAAAAAGCAAGACAACTATTTTTGATAGAATGAGCTTAAATGGGGGTTTGCCAAAATAAGGCTCGCCGTCAATTGTTGGAAAGATCCAGCGGTGCGTTTGAATCATCTCCTGCACCACTCGAACGTGGATACTTTCATCGTCTGAAGAGATGGAAGCAGTGCCAAGGTTCCAAAAACAGACAAAAAGGGCGAAGAGTGTCAGCGCTACAAGCGGGAGGGCATGCAGGGCGAAAACCTTTGAGGAGGGCGATTTCGACATGGGCTAGAGGGTATACCGTTTTTCAAAAGTCCTTAGCGAAATCGTGGATTTCGGAAAGCGCTATCGATTCGCAGATGCGAATCAAAACAATAACCCATAGTGATTTACGGTAAAAGCCTTGCCAGTTTTACTGGTATGGACTTTTGCAAAGCACTATAGTCTCACCGTGGATTCGATTAAATCGAGAAATAGCACGCATCGGGGTGATGAGCTATCACTGCCGAGGTTGACTGCTCGGGCACTAGCTGGAACTCAGAGCTAAGCTCCACCCCGATAAGTTCAGGCTTAAGAAGGTCAAAAATTTTCTGTTGATCCTCGAGGTTTGGGCAGGCGGGGTAGCCAAAGCTGTAGCGCTCGCCTCGATAGGTCTGGCGAAATAGCGAATCAATCGTTAATCCATCCTCGCCACCGATTTTCAGCTCCTGTCGTATCCGTTTGTGCCAGTACTCGGCAAGCGCCTCCGCGGTCTCGACCGTGAGGCCATAAAAGTGGAGATAGTCAGAGTACTCATCGGCTTTGAAAAGCTCCTGGCATTTCTCGGAAGCCTTGGCACCGGCGGTGACTACATGAAACGCGACAACGTCCATGCGCCCAGAGTCCTTCGGCAAGAAGTAATCGGCGATGCAGCGCCTCTCATCGGCAATCTGGCGCGGAAACGAGATGCGACAGAGCTCCTTTGAAAGGTCAGTATGCGAGTAGATGACCAGATCGTTTCTTTCGCTCTGACAGGGGAAGTATCCGTACGCTACTCGCGGTTGTATCCAGTCGCGCTCAATCGCCCGTTGGCACCATTTTTGGAATAGGGGGTCGACCTGTGCAGTTAAAAACCGCCG
>JBILUF010000269.1:0-4149 GCA_044371155.1 Bdellovibrionota bacterium | reverse complement strand
CCTGGTGAGTAGCGCTGAATGTCTAGTCCTCTTTGGTCCCGCACCTTTTGTAGCTTATTCCAGAAACGGCCTATTCCGCCGGGGTGCAGTCGTGCAAGTTGCCTTCGTCGCCATCCGGCGTTGCTCAGAGGAGCTCAGTAATCTGAGGGTATCTCGCGGAACCAGCCTCTAGTCTAGTCAAATCCCGAACCGCTCCAGGAAATCGTATGGACATAGTCAGTGGTATTGGGATCGGGGTAGCGACGTTGCTGTTATCTTTTAGTCTGTGCGCCTTCTTCCGGATGATTAATCTGGGGATTATTCGCAGCCGCTCCTCAAGACTCCGCGAGCTTGGAATCTCTCGCCCGAAAAGCCTCCGTTATGCGCGACTGCTGAGTGTACATGCGGGACGGTACATCTTTGTCTCCCAGATTGGGTTCTTTATCGGAGCCCTGATGCTTGGGATATCGCTTGCAACGATCGCCCATGGGCTGCTGCCGTCTGAGTGGGCAGCGCTTGGCGATACATTTAACTTGGCGATAGTGTTTGTGACGGTGGTCATCACGGCCCTAGTGCCTTTGCTGCTCTTACAGATTGGGCGAGCAGTTGCATTTAACTACCCGGAGCAGGTGCTCCTGCTAGGAGCCTTCCCGTTTACCGCAATTGCCACAATTTTCCTCCCGTTCGTTCGCGCTGTTGATGGAATACTAGAGGCACTGGTGCGGGCCATTGGGCTTGAGTATCCCTGCGAGCGTGCGATATCAGTCCCAGCCGAGGAGATTCGTGAGATCGTTGAGGCATCCGGAGAGGCGGGTGAGATAGAGGAAGAAGAGAAAGAGATGATTAAAGGGGTGTTTCTCCTCTCGGATACCCGCGTTAGCGAGGTGATGACCCCGCGAGCCGATATAGTATCGGTGCCGGTTGATAGCACCCTCACTGAACTGATACAGGTCTTTACTAATGAGAGATTGTCGCGACTTCTCGTCATAGGGAGTGGACTTGATGATGTGCGGGGAGTGCTCCATGCCAAGGATCTGCTTCGTATCGTTGCTCGCCCTGAGCGGGAATTTACTGTGGCCCATCTGATGCGGCCGGCCTGCGCAGTGGCAGGTGAGCGGACAGTGGGGGATGTGCTTGAGCAGTTTAGAAATCACGGGATCCACTTCGCTGTAGTGCTCGATGAGCATGGCGGAGTTGATGGGGTTGTGACGGTTGAGGATCTCCTTGAGGAGATCGTCGGTGAGATATTCGACGAATTCGACTCACCGGCTGATGAGGTAGAGGTGCGTAAGACTAAAAGCGGGGATTTCCTCATCGATGCCAGCATGACGATCTCCGACTTTAACGAGCGGTTCAAGGCCCACCTTCCCGAGGGCGAGTACGACACCATCGCGGGTTTTGTGTTGCATCAGCTAAGCCGGCTCCCAGAGACTGGTGAGGTTGTCGACTGTAACAGGGTCAGGCTCAAAATTGAGGCTTTAGAGGGCAATAGAATCACCCAGCTCCGGGTGTTAAAGCGTCGCAGACCACTACGCCTCCCAGAGGAATCTGACAGTGCCGAGGATGTCAAAAAGGCTTCAACCCACTGAACCCAAAGCGCTACAATCTGAATCTAATCCTTTCGAGGCCTGAGAAACGCATCGGGGTAGCAGTCTATGCCATCGACGCTCTTCTTAATAGTTAGTTAGTTCGCTGCCTTATGCTGTTTGGTGGTGTGGGCTGGTAGGCCAACGGCCCTGAATAAATTTTCAGCGTTATGGTTATTGAACGAACTTCGCCAAAGAGCCAAGAGGAATCTGCTCCGTCGAGTACGGCAGAGAGCGGCACCGTGCGTGCTCCCAATCCGCTTGAGGCTGTTGCCCGAGTGATTGGATCTGCGGGGCCATCCGAGAGCCCGGCTAGCTCGGAGCGTGGAGAGATATCGGCAGCCACCATTGCTCGAATGATGGGGCTCGCAACGGTTACCGAGACTAAGTTGGTAGAGGGTAAGGTTGATCTCCTGACTGCCAAATTAAACACCGTTCAGGTCAAGCTTGAGAAGGTGATTGCTCTTCTGGGAAATGTCGCTACTGGCGCCGATCTGGAGCGTATCGATGTGCAGGTGGGAGCTCTTCGTCAGCTCATTCGAGAGGTGCTGGGCGCGGGGCAGGCTGGCAAACAGCAGTCTCAACAGGCGCCCGCTGAGGAGGGCAAGAAACCAACGGTGCGGATCCAGTCGAACTCATGAGGTCGTTCAAGAGGACTAGTAGGTTGTTGCTGATTCAAAGATGAGTTCTACCGCCGTCGCGAGTAGGACGGCCAGGGCCAGCGAGACCGGCCGAATATAAAAGAGAGGCACGAAATGAGCGATACAGACAGCAAGAATCTCCGCGACAGCATCGAGATGGAGCGACTTGGCAGCACCGTGCCAGCCCAATCTCCTGGTGAGCAGAGCGGCGGGGCAGTAGCGCAGGTCGAACGGATTAAAACTCGCCAGAAGAGCTATCTTCTCGATCTACGTATTCATACCCCGGCATCACTCGGATACCTTTCAATCGGAGGCATCGACACCGCGCCAGCGTTGGTACGACTAGCGAAGGTAAAAGGGCTAGACATGATCGCGCTAACGGACTTTTATAGCGCTGATTTTATCGACCGAGTGCGTGATGCTGCGCGCGGATCATCTCTGACTATTCTCCCAGGCACTGTTATCCGCTGTAAGGTTGGAATCTGTGATGATGTGGCGATAACAGTCCTATTCCCCGAGAGCCACTCCGGCGCTCATGTAGCAGCATTTTTAGACCGGTTAAAAGTGCCTCCTGCCGCCAAGGGCGATCGCCGATTCCTGCTAAAGACTCCATTTCAAGAGATCCTCGCTGCGATTGAGGATGCCGGTGGCATGGCGCTTCCAAGCAGACTTGATAAGACTCCGCATCGTCAGTCGGCTATTCCCATTCTTGTTGAGCAGTATGGATTTAGAGCATTCGACCTCGCCTTTCCAGACTCAGCTCGATATTTCAAGAAACATTGGCCCAAAACTAAGTTTGCGCTGTTTTGCTTCTCGAATGCTCATGCACTCGCGCAGGTGGGTAGCAGGATGGCCAAGCTTAAGTTAAGCGAGGGAGGATTCGCTGGAATTCGCTCAGTGCTCAATCGACAGACGACCGAACTAACGTCCTAGGGTACGAACTACATTGTCAGAGGCGAAGAGTCCTGATTAAAAACGGCATCTTCCGCAGCGGCGCGCGGCTCGCTCTCAGAGCGCATTGAGGTATACATTTTTTGCGCAAAGGCTTGTTTGGCCAGCACGATTTGTATGGCCATATCGGGCTCCCCAACGATTGGTGCCATTTAAATCGTTGACGAAATGCCCGGCAGAAAGGTCAGATGTTTACTGATTCTCAGTCAGTGGTTGCTCCCAACCTCTTTTTTCTCATCATAGGTAAATAATCCTTAGGCTAGGGCCATAACCTAGGTAAATATCAAACTATCACCATTCAGGTTATCTTTGAGATAACTCCAAGGTGATGGGTTAACGGTCGGATTTAATCATCGCTGTTACACGTGATGTAAGGAGGGGGCTAATGCTCAGCCCGGATACACGGCGAACGAGAGAGTCGCGTGGAGAAGCGCTGTCCTCTACTCCTGGAGGACAGCTTGCGCGTTCCCAAATTCATGAGAGTGCGGCTTTAAGTTACCACCTAAGCTCCACACGCCTCCTCGCGCATCTCCTGCAAGGCCCCTCCGCGGATTTGCGAATCGACCTACGGCATATTCTCAAGTCTGAGAGCCTGCAGAAGGTGTTGGCTAATGAGCGGCTCTGCATTACTCTCCAGCCGCTTTCAGACAGCCGGATCACAGAGCTTCGCCAGGTCGCGCATCTTTTTAACGCTGCCCTTGGCACTAGTTTTAAGGTGATCCTTCAGCCAGATCGGGTGCGATTTGTAAATGACGGAGCCCTCAGAACATTTCTCGAAGAGCACCGAGGGGTTGATGGGAAGTTGCCCTATAACGGCGCACGGAGGTGGAGCGAGTACACGCTACAGCGGTTTCTTGAGAAGATAGATCCTCACCTTGAGGGATTACTTCGTACAGCTGTGCCACCGCACCGACTTGCGGTTCTTCCAACATCTTTGGCACGCTGCCATCCGCTGCATGTAAGGGATATCGTCATTCCAACTGCAAACCGCC
>JBILUF010000267.1:0-4159 GCA_044371155.1 Bdellovibrionota bacterium | reverse complement strand
TGTCTGAGCCTAGTCACACACTTTATTCTGGACTTTAGCGTAATCCGCGGCTTAAGATCCGCCACCGGAGTCAGTTAATTAAGGGGCTTACGGGAAAGACCCTTAATTGAAATAAATTATGTATCCAGAGAGCGCGAGGCTGAATCTGAAGTAATGGTCTTCAAGATATGAGTTGTGGCCAGAATCATTTTAATGAATCCTAGGGGCTGTAACTTACATCGGGAGAACCGCAACGGTTTTTACCAGGTCGTACTGCTGAGGGGCGAAATCAGTCGGTCGATGAATTTAAGGAGTTACGAAGTATGTCAGATATGGAAAATAGTGAGAGGCTGAAAGGCGTCGTAAAGTGGTTTAATGATGCCAAGGGTTTTGGATTTATCGAACATAACACCGGACGCGATGTGTTCGTGCACTACTCGGTGATCTCTCAAGATGGGTTTAAGACCCTTGAGGATGGCGAGGAAGTTGAGTACGAGGTCAAGGAAGGCCCCAAAGGACTGCATGCCGTGAAGGTGTCGCGTCCAAACACTAAGTCGGAATCAATGGAAGGGTCCACCGTTGCTGGTGAGCTCAACCAAGAGACCAACTTGGAGCTAGCAGATACCAACAAAGACCTGACCTAATAAAGATCGCACGAAAATTGTAGATCTTTTGCAAGCACGGGCCGCGCCGGGAGATAACTTTCCTTGCGCGGCCTTTGCACTTTTTAGCTCGCGCCACCGCACCAATGAACTGTAGTAGCTACGATTTGATCTCACAGTTAATGTCAGAGCTCGTCGAAATCTCCCCCCCCCCACTCTCAGTTTTAATCCTCTCTCGCACAGGGTGAGACTGACGGGCACCCTCTATCAAGAGGTTGAGGCGAAAATCTTGCGGTCGCCCGGATGGCTACCGCAGGCAAGGAACTGCCTGCGGCGACGCGTGGTTGCGCGCCGTATTGCGCGCGACGAAGCTTGGAGCGATCCTGGAAACCTCCATGGACGGGGGTTTCCCGGAGGTCTCAGGGTGAAGGTGCAGCGCAAATAGAAGACGTTTGCGCTTAGACAGCTGGACGCACAAACAACGCACCATCGGTGGGAAAGGCGTAGTCTCCCCGGCTGCGATCAAATGCCGAAATGGCACGACCCTCAGCATCAAGACCGCCTTTTGCATCTCGTATGCTCCGCTTACGATAGCTCTTGAGGGCGTGCTTTTCGGCATCGGTGATTGTCCGGTCCGCTTCCTTTGCAAGAAGGCTCACCAGATACGCGCGGCTCTCTGAGCGGGTAGCTACGCGGTAGCCCAGCCGCTTAGCGTACGCCACCTGCTCACCCCGTGCTTTGTTAAAAGACCCCTCGGACAGCAGGATAGCTATTTGCCTTCCTTGAATAGTGATGGCGCCCACCACAGACTGGTGCCCGTCAACCATTTCAAAATGCCCAGCAATATGAAATGTCACAGGAGGCAAAGCAGCAGCGGCTTTTGCCAAGGCAGCCTCCGATTTGCTGGCAAGATTACTTGCCTCCGCGGCCTCAACCATCGCCACCAATGCTGACGCAAGACGCGGATCAGTATCCAAGGCCTCGATGACTTTCTGTCGCTGCTCGGGGGATATCCTGGCGTCCATACCTCACTCCCCTTCCAATGCCTGCAGGAATCTTCGAGCGAGCACCTCTTTCTCATCCACGGAGGAATCGTCAGAAGCCATCAGGTAAGCCACCCGCCTCTGAATCTCGGCTATCAACTCCTTTCTGCTGGGGGAGCTCTCTTTATCTTCCGTATTCATAAAGCTCGCTACTAATAAACCAAGAGGCGAGCACCCTAGCAACAACCACAGGGCTAAACAACGGGCGTAGCGCCATCCCTGCGGCATAGCAAGTTAAAGCAGTATAGTACGTTAACGTGGAGCCCCAGCCAGGGCGTCGACTAACCGCCTGGCCTCGCAAACAATAAGTGTAAGGGAAAGAAGCTGTAGCACAGGAATAGGAGCATACTCGCGCAGAGCATGGGATGCAGCAAACATCATCCCCCAACCAAGATACCGCCACAGCGCTCGGTCCCCTTCCCGCAGCACATTGAAAAGCAACAGTGGTGTCACCAGTCCAAGATCATAAAAGAGCGCCTGCGGCGAGAAAAATGCGGTGACTGCCAGAACAATAGCAAAGAGCTCAGGCGTAGCCTGCTGGCTACGTCGAGTGACCAAATACACCACCACTGCAAAGCTAAGCCCCGTGAGCACAAGCCCTAGGCCACCAGTCTCTACCCCTAAAACATACAGCGCTGAAAGTGGAGACACCATGAGCTGCCCATTCACCAGGAAATTCTCCGGAGCAAATTGCTGTACAGCCTCAAGCCAGGCAGCCCCCCACTGCACCCCCACCCACGGCACCGCCAGCAGATAAAGCAGCGGAGATGTGATCGCTGCGCCGAGCATCACCCACCACTGCCGCCAAAGCAGCATCGGCCAAAGTAGCATCAATCCAAACTGCGGCTTATACAGTAGCGCCGCCAACGCCACCCCTGCCAAGAAGTTACCCAAGCGAGTCCGACTGTGAAGTCCCCACATCACCACAGCCAAAATCCCCACCGTAAGCCCGGTGTTTTGCCCGCCAACTATGGAGATAAAAGAGGCCGGAAACAGCGCAAGCGCCGCAAGCCGAAAGGTATACGGAAGATTACTTCGCAGCTCTTTGGGCACTCCAAGCCTTGCAAACAGGGCAAAGCCGCCGAGGCACACGAAAGCAAAGAGCCACTTGGCAATATTCGGAGGCAGATGCGCCAGCGGCATAAGAGCTACCGCAAAGAATGCCGGATACACCGACACTAACACCCCCTGCTGCATCCCTGGCCAGAAGCGATTCTCTACTTCGTGCTGGAGGCTACGGCTATAAAGCTCACCTCCCCTTCCCTCTGCCAGAATCCAAGCCGGGGCATAGAACCCCGGGAAATCGCCGCAGCGCAGCATCGACTTACCCAGCGTGTCAGCCCGCACAGCCAGAAAGATCGCCACGCCAAGCGCGATGCTTACGAGTAACACGATCCGGCAAAGTCGAGCGTTAGACCAGAATATGCGCCGATAGGCTGTCATCTTAGAGATACTTTTGCACCTCGGCCAGGACCGAGGCAACTGAGATCTCTTGCAGGCAGCGGTTATTAGTGCACACCGAGGTGCGGTGATTGGCCGCCGAGAAGCAGGGGCTGCAGCTTAATCCTGCAAACATATTGGTGACATTCTTACCAAGCGGCCCATACAGCGCAGGAGTTTCAGGCCCAAACAGAACTATACGGTGCACCGACACCAGCCCCGAGAAATGAGCAGGGCCACTGTCGATAGTGACCAGCACTTTCGCGTGATCGAGTACCGCCAAAAGCTCTTCAAGATTCGCCGTGCGTCCGGTGAGATCCAGTGCGTTCTCGGGGGCAAGCCCAGCTAAGATCTCTTTGGCCAGATGCCCGCTCCGCTTCACCCCTGTTACAGCCACCACCACCGCGGGATTTACCTTTACTAGCTCCTGAGCGAGCGCTTTAAAGTGTCCGGTCGGCCACGCGCGCAGCGGCAACAGCCCCGGGTCGGGGTTTAAGATCACTAGCGGCCTTGAAGCATCGGGCAAAAGTGGAGCGATATTTTGGCGTGCCTGTGGAATCGGCTCAAACTGCGGCAATCCAAGCGACTCAGGGGCGATCCTTCGCTTTAAAAGTGGCGCTTCCTCGGGTGGCTCGAACAGAGCGGCTGCCAATGCCGAGTACACCACACTCATATGGTGATGGGGCGAATAGTGCACCGGATGGGTAAAGATCCCTCCTCGATACAGCCCCTCATTTTTGAATGTTGAAAGCCCCACCCGCACCCGAGCGTTACTGAGCCAGCATAACAGCGCCGTACAACGCGAGAAGATCTCTAGGTCTACAACTCCATCGAGCCCCAGTCGCCAGCATCGGAAGATCGCCTGTGCAGTGGTCAGAAAAAAGTTAGGCAAGCTTGTGTCATCTATGGTGATAACATGATCATGCGGCAGCACCCGCAAAAGGTCGACCCCTTCGCGGTTGCGGGCAAAGATCATAAAGTAGACATTCTCGGCCCCCAGCTTGTCGACGGCAGCGCGCAGCGCGGGGTACGCGATAACGGTGCTCCCCATCTCGCTTAGCTCAATAAATAGAGCCTTTTTGACCGGGCCTTTTT